>JAVVGB010000029.1:0-14555 GCA_032249315.1 Thermoproteota archaeon | reverse complement strand
TTTAAAATGATCTTCATCCTTAAGCTTTTCTTTTATTTTACTTATTTCATGTTTTATTAAATATTCATACGAAGGAATAACAAGCTTATATAAACTAGCTAGATTTTCAATTGCATCAAGCTCAAAACCCTTTCCTTCATATAGCTTTGCAATTCCTTTAACATAATTAACAATTTCATTAGCAAGAATTAATAGAAAAGTTTTTCCTGGGTCTATAAAAATCTCGGAAGAAAAAATATTATTCTCATATTTAACGGAATCTAAGAATATTGTTGCTAAATTATTTAGCACTTCTTCCAAATTTAAATTAAATGAATTGCATAAATAAGATAATGCCAAAGGATAAGGATATTCTAAGCTTTTTAGCAACCTTTCAACTTCTCCTTTTCTTGCATTAATTTCATCAAAGATTTTAGCTAATTCATTAAAGTCTTTACCTCTTTTAATAAGGGATTGCTTAGATGCCAAAAACTCTATTAAATTATCAGCTATAGTTTGTATCTTTCTTTCTGAAGTTAAGTTTATATTTAGCAATTCATCTTTCTTGTAAGGATCAGAATTATATGCTTCAAATCTAATTTGGCTAACGTTATTTCTTAAAGCTCGAATAAGCATTATTTGTGCAATTTGCAAAGCTGCAATATAGCTAACTGCAGGTAAATAATTAATTCCGTGTGTTAAATCAACAATTATTCTGTCATAAAAGTCATTTTTCACCTTGTTATAAAGCTGAATTAAAAGCAGAGAAGAAATTGTAGCAGGCTCAAATTTAAACATGTAATTTTTTCCAGGTTTGCCTAAAGCAGGCAATATTATGAAGTCCTTTTTTATATTATATTCTTGATAAGTTTCTTGAAAAATCCTTTCAATAAACTCTCTAAGAGCCCTTTCTGATACTTCTTGCAATTCTTTATAGCTATTTACAGGACTCACATTGCTTAAAATTTCCTTCATAATTTTCATGCATTTGCTTTCTTCCTTTTTTTCTTTTATTTCAGTATCAACAATGCTTGATAAACCTATAATTATTGCATGGTCAGCATCATGAGCCAAAAAAGAAATACAACTATCAATTTTCTTTATTTAGTTTATACCTAGCTTCCTTATAACTTGTAGGATCTCCTATAGGAGCTATTAAAAGAGTTTTGCTCACGAGCTTCTTATTTCCAATATCTTCCTTAACCAAGTACTTGTTCTAATCATGAAATCAGAAGTCCATTCTAATATTTTATTATTCAGCAGATATTCGAAGTAATCATATCCTTTGTTAAATTTCTTCTTTAAAATTTCTAAAACATCATTTTGATGCTTAGGTTCTTTGAATTCCTCAGCTATTTTTAAATATTCATCAGGAACTTGCAAAGGCAACAAAGGCAAAGTTACTATATTTCTAAAGCTTTCATGTATGTAATAAACAGTAGGAGACTTTGAAGAGCATAAAGAAGCTGCAATAACAAAGAAAGTAGTTTCTGGCTTGAATCCTGCTGTAGCTGAGATAAAAATATCGTAGCCTTGCTTTGATTTGTTAACAATTATTCTAACTACCTTATCCAATATTTCCAATAAACCAGATTCGAAATCTTTAAGAGCACTTATTCCCTTTATTCTAATTGGTTCACTAACCATTCTAAAGCCTTTTTCCTGCAAGTATTCATAAACAAGTTGTGCACAAAGTCTATTATTAGCAGTATCCGTGCAGTAGAGAGCAATTTCTATTGATTCCTTAGGCTGATTTTGTTGTTCAATGAAGCTCAAAAAGGAATTTAGCTCAGCTGAAGCAAATTTTGGATCCTTTCTAACGAATTCATAAAGAGTTTCATGAACTTCATTTCCCCTTGATATATAAGCTTCAATTTTCTCTTGTTTTGGATCATCAGGGTTTAATTTAGACCAATCTCTCATTTCATAGCTTTCAAAAACTTTTTTATATTTTTCGTTTTTAGAAGCTTCAGTTGAAAAGTTTGCTAAAATTGAAGTACCAGTTGAAATTACGTGGAAATTCTTCATGATTAAATAACTCTTTAACGGCTTAAATTTTTAAATTAGAACATGAAACTAAAAAACTAGAAAATTTAGATTTCAATTTTTGGAAAAATTCTTATCTTTCTATAAATTCTCAAAGTCAATTGTTATTCATATTTTTGAAACAATAATTTAAAAATTTTTAAAACATATACATTGTAGTATGCATGGCTTTTCTTCTCATCGAATGATGATCATGAATTTTAATTCTTATTATATAACTAAACATAAAATTTTAAACCTTTGCATAAATGTCCGCCTATAATACCTATCTTAATAGATTAGAGGAAATTTTAATAAATGAAAGGAATAAAGTAGTCGAAGAATTGTTGGAAAGTCGTGATGTTTACAGTGCTAGGATAATCAACAAATCTGGATTAATTCTAGATCTTGAAGCCATGAAGGATGTGCCTTTTGTTGAAGGTGATATCATTGGATACAGATTTAGAGATTCTGTGTATGTGTTGGGTAATATAATATATAAGGAAGACAGATATTTGACAGTCCATCTCATAGAACCCGGTATCCGGATACCTGATAAAGTATTGGACATTTTAGAAGCCGAACTGCTCCTTTCCTATGATGTTCAACTGGATCTAATTGAAAAGATCAGGAAAAATGAGGTGCCAGTAAAATTAATTGAAATTTTCTTCAATAATATAACCCTTCCTAAGCTTGAAATACATCATAAGCTAGAAGATAAAAGAAGCTTAAATGGAAAATTTGAACTTGATGAATACCAAGCAAGAGCTGTTGAAGCAATTCTTTCCCTTAAGGAAAATGATCTCTTGCTTATAATTGGTCCTCCTGGAACTGGAAAAACTGAAGTAATAAAAAAAGCTACATATGAAATGATTAAAAGAGGAGAGCGTGTTCTTATTACCTCTCATACAAATAGGGCTGTGGATAACGCAATAGAAGGTCTTCCCATAGAATTAACGTTAAGAATAGGAAGGCCAGAGAAGATTCTTCCAAGCGTTCAAGCTTATCTATTAGGTAGCAAAATGAGAAGTGAAGTTTTAGAAAAAATAAACAGTGAAATAAAGAGATTAGCTGAACAAAAAATTAAACTAATTAATGAAATAAAGAAGTCTATCGATTTTTTAAAAGGATTAAAAACCTTACCTCCTAAAGATAAAAAGGAAAAAATAATAAAATTATGGGATGAGGCAAAGAAAAATTTACGTGAAATAAACGATAAAATAAACAAACTTTTAATTGAAAAACACAAACAAGTAAAATACATTCAAGATAAGCTTATAAAAAATGCTAAAGTAATTGCTTCAACTCTGGTTAAAACTTCTTTAGAACCTTTAATAGATCAAACGTTTGATATCGTTATAATAGATGAAAGTAGCCAGTGTTCAATATTATTAGCAATGCTGGGAATGATTAAAGCAAAAAAGTGGGTTTTGATCGGAGATCATAAGCAACTACTACCAATCTTTAGAACGATAAGGGATGAAAAAGAGCAAGAAGAATTAAGTGCTTTTGTTCATTTATTAAAAAAGTATGAATATAATGAAGGCAGAGTTCTGTGGCTAAAAAAACATTACAGAAGCAACGAGAATATAATAAGGCTAGCAAGCATGCTTTTTTATGAAAATAAGATCGAGCCTGCTGATATTTGTAAAGCTTATAAATTAAATCTTCCCAATAAACCAAGATTAAATGAAATACTTGATCCTGAGAAACCTGTTGTATTCTTGAACTGTAAGGGCTGGCAGGAAAAGGAAGGAAAATCAGTTTATAATAAAGCAGAAATTGAGTATTGTAAAAGAATAGTTGAAGATTTAAAGGAAGCAGGATTTTCTTTAGAAAAAATAGGTATAATAACGCCTTATAGAGCTCAAAACAAGTATTTGCGCTTGGAAATTAAGGAAAAGGGTATTGAAATTGATACTGTTGATGCATTTCAGGGAAGAGAAAAGGATATTATAATTTTTAGTATTACCGCTACAGATGACTTCAAATTCGTAGCCAATAAGCATAGGCTTAATGTGGCAATAACTAGAGCGAGGAGGAAGCTTATATTCGTTGGAAATCTTGATAGGATAAAAGTTGCTGGAGATGAGATTCTTCTTCAAATTGTGAAATATATTTCAAATATGAATGGAATTGTAAATATCAAATAAAAATTCTTAAAATGAATTTGGAAAAGAATGAAGTTTTAGCATAATCAACTAAAATTCTACTACCAAACAAAGGTTATTCAAAGACTTTTAATTATTTCATGCATATGAAACTAAAAATTAACTAAAATTTAGCTTGAAAAAGTAACTTTAAGAAAGATTCTTAGAATTTTTCAAAATATTGAAAAAAATTCATTCTTTTATAAAAATTTCAAAGTTGATTTTATTCATATTTTTGAAGCAATATTTTTAAATATATAAAACGTTATAATAATATGCTTGGTAAATATTCTTTACATGATATTCTCTTAATTACAGCGATAACAAATTTGCATGTAGGAACTGGAAGGGGAGGAGAAATTGTAGATTTACCAATTCAAAGAGATAGCTATGGCTTTCCTACAATTTATTCTTCAAGCTTAAAAGGAGCTATAAAAAGTTATATTTATAGTAAGGATGGCCAATTTGCCGAAATATTGTTTGGACCCGATGAAAGTGGTGAGTTCGCTTCGCCTGTAGCTTTAACTGATGCTTATTTATTAGCCTTTCCTGCAAGAAGTTTAAAAGGTGTTTATTGTTATCTTACTTGCCCTTTACTTTTAAAGAGATTTAAAGAATATGCAGATATGGTCGGGTACAAATTAGATAATGATGTTAAAAGTTTGATAGAAGAAGGGAAATATAATATCTGTGATGATCTTACTAATATATCAATAAGTAGCAATGATAAGAAAGTAGTTGTAATAAATGAAGAGCTAGTTTTGGAGAACTTAAACGAGGATAAAAAAATTAATAAGCTTAAAAACATTTTGGGTTTAGATAAAGAATTAATATTAATTAAAGATGAAGATGCTCTACAACAAGTTGAAAGATCTTTGATAAGATTGACAAGAGTTAAATTAAATAGAAGTTCTAAAACTGTAGAAAGTGGTCCTTGGACGGAAGAATACGTTCCTTCCAAAACAGTTTTCTTTTCAACCTTTCATTATTCTAAATTGTCACATTCTATTTTAAAAAAGTATGAGAAGATAATTGGAGATAAAATTAAAAATAAAGATAAAATGGAAGAAGAAATAAGAGATTATTTAAAAAATAAGTTAGAATTTTTGATAATAGGAGGTCATGAGACTATTGGTAGTGGAATAGTAAAAATTCATATAATTTCTTCCTCACAAACACAAGAAGGTGGCATTTCATCTAAACAACCATGAGTAAAAAAAGTCTTGAGTCTGTTAATAACGCGATTGATTTATTCGATACAGTTTATGAAAAAATTTTTAAAGAATTCAAAGCAGAAAAAGTACCTTCAATTGAAACCTCTTTAAGACAAAGAAGTAGAGAAATGCCTTCTTTAATTCAGGAAATAGGAATAGTAGGTGCTTTAAGTTATTGTTTTGCAAAGGGAAATAAGTATTATCCTGAATTAATAAATATATTAGAAAGTAAGGATAAATCCAGAGAACAAGAAACTAAAGATGTTTTAAGTAAAATCAAAAAGGAGCCAGATGCAGGATATTCGGTGTATTTATATATTTTACTTAAAGCAATTGACAATACTAAGCTCTTACAAATAAATGTTAAAGATCCATATTCTGCAATTAAAAATTTGAGTCAAAATCTTGATAAAGCAAGAATTATCGAACGAGCTATTATGCCCTATTTATTGCAGATTAAGCGACTATGTGAAGGTATGTTAAGAGCTAAAGAATGAGCTTCTCTAACATTCAAGAAAGATTGTTGGATAAAAATAAAATACTAGACGTTGAGTTAATATTGATATCTCCTGCGAGGATTGGAGGGTATCTGGGAAGACCTCACAGTCCCTCCTTAAAAATTTTAGAGACCATAAGAATATCTGAAATTAAAGGTGTTTGGAGGTGGTGGACTAGAATACTTACTGCAACAGCATTACATGGAAGAGGATATATCATCAACGATTATAATAAACTAGATGAGTTGATATCACTAATTCTTGGTGGGGAAAGAGCTTCTTCTTTATTTGATATAAGTTTAAAGCTAAACCGTATTAATAAAGAGCAGTATGATAAAGTTAAGGAAATTCCAAGAATTAAACTTTTAAGTAAGCTAAAAAGTGAAGAACGTAGAAAATATAAGGATAGAGATATCCCAAATTTGGAAATTTTGCTATCTCCCGATACCGAATTTGAAATATCTATACTTCTTAGATCAAGAGAGATAGAAAAGGATGTCTTCATAAATGATGATGTTATTTCCTTTGTACTATACTCTTTTGTTATTGCTTTATTGTTCAGTGGGGTAGGTTCAATTCTGACAAGAGGGTTCGGAAAGGTTAAAATAAATATTACGAAAAGTTATATAGTAAATTTAAAAACAGATTTGGAAAATATATATAATTCATTAAATGAAGATGAATTAAATAAAAATTTAAACAATATAATTAATAAATCTATCAATTATGCTAATAACTACATAAACTTTTTAGAAAATACTAAAGGAGGAAAAATTATATTAAATAAAATCATTAGAGAATCAGCAATTCCAGCAATAAAACAAACTAGAATACCTATCTTAGGTAGTAATCATTTTAAATTCAAGATATTAAAAGTCCCTCCAAATAAAAGGATTGAAGAAATATTAAAATGTATAGGCAAATCCACACTTAAACTTGAGTGGAAATGGTATGATTATTATGGAGTTACTACGGAACAAAAACCATTTACAAAAAGAGATTATGATCGGATGACTGAAGAGAGGGAAAAAATATATGGAGATAATTATTATAGCGGTATCTTCCATACATGGATGTTAGGAATGCCTAGAAAAGGTATTGATCCTGATACTTATAAAACAACAGGTTATGAGGGTATCGAGAGAAGAATTTCAAATATTGCATTTACAATAATTAAAACATCCAATAATGTATATTACATTGTAGAATATGGATTTCTAACGTATGATTGGACTGATCAAATTAGCAATCTAAAATATTATTATGATAAAGGAGAGCGCGAAAAATATGTGGTAAATATATTAAATGAAGATGGTATTTTAGATCCTACGTTAAAAAGTGAAAACAGAATTAAAAAACCAGCCAACATACAGGATGTTTTTAATACAACATTTAACACTTGTTTTGAAGTGTTGAAAACATGCCTTGAAGGTAAAAAATGAAGATTGAATTCTATACTCCTGAAAATATAATCTTTAAAGAAGAAATAAATGAACAAACCTTAATTAATATATTTTCTTTTGGAATAATTCAGGGTTCCGCCATCTTGAATTCAAAACATGAAGAGACTAAATCGAAAAAAGCGAGTTTTGAAGAAAAAGAGAGGGAATTTTTGGAATTTTTGATTAAAAATTCAGCAAATTACTTTAAACTTAAGAAAACTGAGATACAACAATATTTAAGCGAGTTAAAGCAATCCCTTATGAAATATTTAGGTGAAAAAGGTATAGTTAGAGAAATTCAAATGAAATTAACTTACAGAGGTTCTTTTGGTGTCAGTTCAACTTTCGGTCAAATTCCTTTTGAAGTAGGCCTTTACATTCATCCTTATTTCAATGTGCCTTACATTCCTGCTTCAAGTATAAAAGGTGCTATAAGAAATGCTTATCATTACTACTTGGTTAATCATGAAAATAAAAACTCTAATGAAGCAGAAGATGAATGTAAGAGATTATTCGGTGATAGCAACTTTGCAGGCTTAGTAGGATTTACGGATGCTTTTCCTATTCAAGAAGGAGAAAACGGTTATATTTTGTACCCTGATATCATTAATCCTCATTATAAAGATGCAAGGAATGAAATGGAAGTTGAACCTAAACCAATAGTCTTTTTGACAGTTGCGCCTGGTACCATTTTCAAATTTTACATGTATGTAATTAAAGAGAGAGATAAAGAAAAAAGAAAGATTGAAATCGGTGCAAAAAAGGATTTAGTAGATAAGCCTATTCCTGATATTGAAAATCTAGGTAAATTAGACTTAGCTTTGTTATACGGCTTATCTATGGGTATAGGAGCCAAGACTGCTTTAGGTTATTCACAATTCGTGGTGGTAACCTATGAGTAAGGAAGATCTTTGGCTATATAAAACAGCAGCGTTACTGCATGATCCTCCAGATAAAGCTTGGGTAATATCAGGTAAGATTACAGTTCCAGAAGTTTTAAGAAAACATGATAAATCGATTAAGGCACATGAAGATAGAGCATGGCAACTTGGAGATAAAATTCTAAAAGAAATCAATCTAAATAAAGCGGTTTCAGATTACAAAACATATTTCTTCTCAATAAAAATAACACATGCTGATATTTTCGCTGCAGGTGTAGATAGACAATTATTATACTCGGTTATTCCTGAAGAAAAAATACATGAACTTGTAAAATCATGGAGGTTTAAAAACATATTTGATCCTTCTAAAGAGATTCAAGAAAAGATAGATGAGCTTATTCCTTCCGAGAACGATTTAAACGATTTCATAAAAGATTTAAACGATATTCTAAAAGAAGTAAAGAATTCTAAATATGCATACTTTACTTTATATGCTCTTTATGAACTTATATGGATATATCATAACTTACCTATCAGTCCATCAGATACCAGAATGCCTACGCACTCAGTTTTTGATCATAATTATGCAACAGCAACAGCAATAAACTTCTTTATAGCATCGCAAAGCGAAATGCCTGAAGGTTTAGTAATCACGATCGATATACCTGGAGTTCAAGAATATATAAGTGCTTCAAGAAAATTGAGAGATCTAAGAATATCAAGCTATTTAGTTTCTTTAATAGCATGGAAAACTGTTGAAGAATTTGTTAACCTATATGGACCGGATATTTTAATAATTCCTACAGCAAGATTTAATCCTTTCTTCTATACTTATCTTTTAGGAATTCTTAATAAAGAAATTAAAGATACAAAAAAGCTTAAAGACATTTTCAAATTCATGAAACTAAAGATAAATATAGCTGGTGAACCGAGCGAAATAGAAATACTAAGCGAAGATATGTTTCCAAGATTCAGCGTGATACCTCCAACGATTACTTTTGTTTTACCCCCAATACAATATTTAGAAAAAGACGAAGAATTTATCCAATTAATGAAAGAACATGGAATTAATGAATTGAACAAAGAGAAATTAAAGGAACTTGTTAGAAGGATATTTGAAAAAATATGGTTAAGAATATATGAAATTGTAAAAGAAAGTGCAAATAAAATAAATAATGAAAGATTCAGATTAATTAAAAATATAATAAATAATTTAAATAGTATAAAAGATAAATATAATTTTGAAAAACCACCATTTGACTTGAGAATTATAATAATCGATATTAAAGATGATATAACAAGTAAAGGTATTTCTGATTATTTAAAAATATATGAAACAATTTTTGATAAAATAAACATAGAATTATCAAAATTTAAACATTTAAAAGTTGATCCATTCATTAAAACAAATCTAACAGAATTAACTACAAAAATATATAAAGAAGAAGATGAATACAAAAATCTTTTACCTTCAGACAGAGCTTTTGATTATTGTACTGTATGCGGAAGGCTACCAGCCGTATTAAATGTTTCAGATAAGAAAGTTGTCATGTATAACTTACCAGAACCGGAAAGTAAATTAGATGAAATTTTTGAACCTTATTTTGCTGAAAATGAAAAATTCTGTCCCTATTGCTTAATAAAAAGGGTTATTACCATTCCTATAGAATTAGATAAAGAAAGGACAATATTTGAAAGCATATTAAATGAATTTTTCAACAAATTAGACTTTAAATTTGATATACGTGTTCCTTCATTGGCAGATATTTCAACATATGAATTTAAAGAAAAGATTTTAGATGCAATACCTGATAGGATTCCCTTAAGTGAAATAAATAAAATCGAGGAAATAGTAGGCGAGGACATAAAGACGGAGGAAATTGAAAAAATTAGATTTAAGCCTATTCATTATGCATGGAAATATCCAGAGAAAACTTCAGATAAGCTTAACAGGAAAATTGCCGATGAAAGAACCAAAGCTATTCTGGAAACTGTTTTCCTAAGAAAAGAATCAGAAATGATTTTCCTGAAAAACAATGAAAGAAAGAGAAAATGGTCAAACTTTGCAAAAGATTATGGAATCAACATATCGCCAGGAACATATTATGTCTTAATTAGGAGCGATGCAGATAATATGGGTAAAATAGTTTCAGGAGAAGCATTCTTACCTTTGTCTTTAGACCTAAATTATGATGAAATAGAAAAAATTAGAAAAGATTGCTTAAAAGAATATTTGAAAAAATCTTATAACTTACAAAATATAATTAGTGAGAGAGAATTAGAAAATAAACTTGCCACGTTAATTAATAGCATGAATATTAATTCTGTTATCAGCTTTTCATATCATTCTTCTGTGAGCAAATCTCTTATGATAAATTCTTTAATAGATAATGCAATTGTTGAAAAATTTGACGGCTTCACAATATATGCAGGAGGGGATGACCTTTTAGTGATATCTCCTGTATCTCAAGCTTTAGAAATAGTAAATCTCACAAGCAAGAGCTTCCAAAATGGAAACCATAATGGATTTTATCAAATTGGTACTAATTACTTCATTCCTGCTTTATTAACAGGAAGAAGCTATGTTATGTATATTGCTCATTATATGTATCCTATGTATGCAATAATAAATAGTTCAAATAGATACTTGGATGAATTTTCTAAGGAAAGTAAATGGAGCATTTCAGGAAAAGAATATCAAAGTAAGTGTGGCAGAAGCTCTTCTTTAACTAAGAATTCTTTAACTTTAGTATATTCTCCAAGAGGTTCAGAAACTTATGCTGTATTACCATTATACATGTTAGATAAATTAAGAATGGATAAGCAAAGTGATAAATACGAAAATATATTAGATATTCTAAATGAAATTATTGAAGATTTAATAAATGAAAAATATTCTACTAGATTAATATATAGTTTAATCGAAAAAGAAAATCTAAAGACTTGGGATATATTAATGACAAAGAATAAGAACGATTTTTTAAAAGAAGATATAATTAAAAATGTAGTAGAACGTCATATGAAAATACCTAAAGAAGAAAAAGAAAATAAAATTAAAGCTTTTAACAACTATATTGACTTAATGAATAACATTCATATAAGTAAAGAAGGTTTGTTAGAAGAAAACGAAAAATGGCTTCTAATACAGTTGTTCAAAGCTGTTCGTGTGTATTGGGGAGGTCTAAGAGGAATATAGCATGCTAGCCAAATTTAAAATTTTAGGTTCAATGTTTTTCAGAGGACCAGGAGAATTTGATCCAAGCTCACGAGGCGTCTATTCAATGGGTAGAAGCTTCATATTACCAACCCCCTCGACCATTGCTGGAGTATTTGCAACATTATTCGGTTCCAACTTTTCACCTTCACAGGATTGGTTATCTGAATATAAAAATGCATTAGGTAACGTAACCATACGGGGGCCATTTGTACGAATCATTAGCAAAGGTAAAGAGAATTCCGGTATCTATCTTGATTTTAGCCTCAAAAATAAGCTAATTTCTTATAATGCATTAAAAGATTACGCGAATAAAATCAAAAGAGTTATTGCTGAAAATAACTATGCTGTTAAAGAGAAAATTTTAGATGAACTGGATGAAGAATTGAAGAATAAAACCGTTTCTCCCAAATTACAGGAAAGAATTGGTGTTGGATTAAAAGTAAGAAAAGAAAATATTAAAGTGGTGGATGAAGACAAAGGCTTGATTTACAGTGCTCAATATGTTGACTATTCTTTTGGAGATTATTTAATGGCTGAAATTTATTACGAGATAATAGGCGATTCGAATATAAAAGTTGGTTCATATAACGCTAAATTAGGAGGAGAAGGAAGAGTTTGCCAGTTAATAATTGAAGAAGGTGGTATAGAGAAGCTCTTAAAATTAGATGAAAAAGCAAATGTATTATATGTAGCTTCCCCAATATTTTACGATACAGGTAAAGATATTTTAGAGGTTATTAAAAATGAATTAAGTACAGAAATTGAAGTATATGGAAAAGTCACTTTATTAGGAGCAGGTTATAGCTTACTAAATAAAAAAAGAAAGCCAATTTATCAAGCTTTAATTCCTGGTTCTTTAATTTTCCTAAGTACTGAAAAGAATGGTTGGGAATTGTACAGAAGCGGATTAGGATTTGCAAAGGAAATAGGCTATGGCACAGTTATACCGCTTAATTTAAAAAATGGAATGTGAAGCTATTAGCTCCACAAAAATACTTATTGTTTCTGTTTGGGGCAATCCTAAAGAATGGCGATTAAGAAGATATAATATAGAACTGGATCCTGAAATCAAAGAGCTTTTTAAGTTCGTTAATTTAAGCGAAAAAGAAATTCAACCAATATATCAAGCAACAAAAGATTATCGGTCAACATTGGGAGCTTTAATGGAATGTTACAAAAATGCAAACTTTTTATTATTGGCTTCATCTACATTAGCAGATCTTCCAAAAAAGAATTATAAAGAGATTATAAATGACGCTAAAGAGGAAATAGAGAAATATTTAAAAGATCCGAATTATTGCATTGATGCCTCGAGAGTACGTGTAGCTATATTACCTGGAATAGGAAAATTTGAAGATAAAGTATTTAAAGGAACGGTAAATGGTTACAGACTCGCAGCATTCCTAGAGATACTAAAGTGTTTAAAAGAAACTAATCCCGAAATCCTTATTCTAGACTTGAGCCATGGATTAAACTATATGCCAGTTTATACAAGATTAGCTATCGAAGATGCAGTAATCTCTTATCTTGTATTAAACAAAGCAGATAATATATCAAGTGCAGAGTCTTCGGCTTTGAACCATTTTATAACCACTGAAAAAGATCCAAAATTAAAGCTAATAGTTTACAACTCTGAACCTGTACCTGCACGTTCACGAAAGGATTTATTGGCTGATAATATCACTGCCATTAACATTGTTGAAAATATATCAATAAGATACAACTTTGCTATTCAAGCTTTGTATACAAAAGTAGCTTCCTTAGGAATAAATCCAGTAATTCTAAAATCTACTTTTGGTGAAAGACCACCTGAATTAGAGCATTGGAAGAATTTATGGATGGGGTCTGTAAAATTTGCTAAAGCTGCTATCTACGGACTCGTTCTTCCCTTAGCTGAATATATAGAAAAATTAGCAAACATAGATGTGGAGAAAATGGAAAATGAAATAAGAAAATTTGTGTATTTAGATGAATCTGAAGAATTTGTAAAAATTAAGGATAAAGAAGTTAATTATTTATTCTCTCCTAATGTTAATTTAGGTTTGATTTTAACTATAGCTAAATTAGCAAAAAGATTAAGAGAAGAAAAAAGTCCTCTAATTCCTGAAGAGGGTTTTAATCTTGAATATTTGAAAAAATTAAGCAAAGTTATTTTGTATGGACCAGGGGAGAAAATAGCTTCAAGAGAAATTGATCAGATTGAACAAAGAGTTAAACTTGCAAGATCCACAAATCAGGATACCAAGAAATGGATATCTTATTCTGCATATATTCAATTTGGAGAGCAAAATATAGGACCTCTTATAAAACTTTATGAAAAAAGGGATAAATTAAAAGAAATTGAAAGAATTGTTTTAGAGAATGTTAAATCTCTTATTAAACCCCTTTCAGAGTATGAAACACCAGATAGAAAGACGACAAAACTTGATGACAGAAACTTTGTGGCTCATGCAGGATTTGAAAGAAATGTCACACTCATATTAGATAAAGAGGATAGAATATTTGTAAAATACAATGAAGATATGAGGGAAGAAATAGAAAATGCTTTAAAGAATTTATAAAATAAATTTTTAATAAATAACAACTTTTTTACTTCAGTTATTTAAGTTGTAGGAAAAATTAAAAATATAACACTCCTTTATTTTTTACAATTAATAGAATTTTCTGAAGATGAGAATATTATTTTAAAAAATTTAATGGAAATATATAATTATATAGAAAGTAAAAAAGAAATAACTTTAAATGATAATATAATATTTATAAAAAGATTAGAAATAAATAGATTATACTTAGGAAATTATCTTTTAACAATAGCATTATATTCTTCTTTAAAAGAATTTAAGGAAAATATAAATAAAGAAAAAACAAATTTTGAAATAATTTCTGAATATTTTCCTAAACTTTATAAAAGTAAGAAAACAGGTCTTGGTCTTAATGTAAGATTACTAAAGAGAGATTTAGAAGAAATAGAATGTGTGGTCGAAAGTGCAAAGAGTAAAGGAATTTCCTTAAAGGAATATGTTTTATTAAAAGATCTATATCAAAATAAAACCGAGGGAAAAAAATGCGATAAAAGAGGAGACCAAAAAAGGAACTTCTTTGCACACAGCGGTTTGGAGAAAACTTTAACTTATGTAAAGGTTAACGAAA
>JAVVGB010000028.1:0-14679 GCA_032249315.1 Thermoproteota archaeon | reverse complement strand
AATACAAAATGATGTTAACTGAAGCAGAATATGTAGGATTGAAATGAAAATAAAATGGATTCTCATTCACAAACCATCCCCATGGTGTAGATGTTGGAGGACCAGGGGGTCTTGATGTTGTATGCCATTTTAAAGCCCCTATAATTTCATTTAACCATCTCAAAAAACCCAATTTAAATATTATAAATCCATTTATTAAAAACCAAGTAATCGTTGGAAGAATAAATGAAACATAAAAGCTTTTAAAAACATCAATACCTTTAATTCTAAGAAAAACGTATAATGCTGGAATTAGGAAAATAGCAGAAAGCTTTACAGCTGTTGCTAAACCGATCATAATTGCACTAATAAAATATCTATTATAAACTGCAAAAAGCAAAGATAGTGCAATAAAAAATGCTAGGTATACATCAAGAAATGCAATAAAACCCATATTATTCATTAAAGTATCTAAATGGGGAACAATTGAAGCTACTGCACCAGCTATAGGATCCGTTAATCTTGTTACGATAAAAAATACAATTAAAGGTATTAAAGAGCTAAAAATTATAGATGGTATTCTCCAAGCAATTGGTTCATCACGATTAATTATCATAGATGCTCCAATAATTAACTTTCCTAATGGAGGATGCTCAAAATTGTAATAATTTAATATAGATTGTACATCTGCATAAGGAAAACCTGAAAAAAACATTGTAACATTCTCTAAAGGAATTTCAAAATTTGAATTGTAGGGAACCATGAAACATATTGCTGGAAAATTTGTATAAGTTCTATTAATTTTCCCGTTTACTTCAGAAATTTTTGTTTGTATTATATTTATTTGATTATCTCTGCTTTTAAAATCTGTAAATACAACTGTATAGTAAGCATATCCTTTTGGATCAATATATTGTGTTTTTATTCCATAAAAATCTCTTAATAAATTTCTTGCAGAATTGACATACCAAACTTCATCGCTAACATAACCATTTCCTCCTTTCCAAAAAGCTGCAAGATTTGGATCAGAAGCTTTATTATAAAGAGAAATAAAAAGAAAAGCAGAAGAAATTATTGCGATCATTAATCCAAATAAATATGCTTCATTTTTTAACATTATCTCATTAACTATTTTCGAAATATTTAAGATTTTAAATATTAAAACTTAATATAATAAAATGTATGATTCCTAACATTAAAAGGGTTGGAAATGTTGTTTGGGAAATACCTTTAGGTTATAGGAAAGATATGCGTGTTCCTGTAAGAATATATGCTACAGAAAAACTTTTAAAGGAAATGGATGAAATGGTTTTCCAGCAAGCCTTAAACGTATCAACATTGCCAGGAATACTTAAGTATTCCTATGTTATGCCAGATGGTCACAGCGGATATGGATTTCCAATAGGAGGGGTAGCAGCAATGGATGCAGAAACAGGAGTTATTTCTCCTGGAGGAATAGGTTTCGATATAAACTGTTTACATCCTGATACAAAAATTCTCGATAAATATGGCTACTTTAGAAAAATCAAAGATTTCGAAAATAAGTTAAATGGAACTTTAGTTACTTTTAACTTGAAAGAAAAGAAAAAAGAATATTCGAAGCCTATTTTACTATTAAAGAAATATGCAGATAAAATTCTAGTTATTAAGACAAGAGGAGGACATGAAATAAAAGTTAGCGGCGATCATCCTATATTAACTCCTCAAGGTATGGTTGAAGCAAAATGCTTAAAAGAAAATGACCGAATAGCTGTTTTTCCTTTTGAAGGTGTTGAGTATGTTGAGCCAAGTGATGAAATAATTTTAGATGTAGATGACATCAAAAAAGTTTGTAATTCAAAGAAGGTTATACGAGAGCTTAAAAAGAGGGGATTGCTACCTTTAAGAATGAATTCTTGGCAAACACCTATATTGGCAAAATTGGTTGGATATATAACTGGAGATGGTTGCATATCTTCAACTAAAAGATATGGAAATATAGAAAATTGGATCACTGTAATATTGGGAAATAGAGAAGATTTGGAAGGAATAAAACAGGATATTATAACTTTAGGATTTAAACCTTGGAAAATTTCCTCTTCAAAGACAAAAAGTATAATCTTAGATCCTATTGGAAAATTGAGAAAAATTCAGGGTGTTACTACTAGACTAGATATACCTTCAAAAAGCTTCGCTATATTATTACATGCTCTAGGAGTTCCAAAAGGTAGGAAAACTGAAGTAAAATTCAGAGTTCCAAAATGGATATGGAAATCGCCAAAATGGATAAAGAGGTTGTATCTGGCAGGACTATTTGGTGCAGAATTAACAAAACCAACACAAGATAAAAGAGAACAATTTAGATTCAAAGAACCCAGACTTTCAATTAATAAAAGAGAAGATCTACTTAAAAATGGTTATGATTTTCTCAGAGATATAGCTATTCTGCTGGAAGAATTTAATGTTAAAGTAAATAAATTTTATGTTTATCAAGGAGCCATTAGAAAAGACAAAACTAGAACTGTGAAAATAATATTGAGTATTTCATCAAAAGATGAAAATTTATTGAATTTGTGGAAAAAAATCGGTTACGAGTACTGTAGAAGAAAACAAATTCTTGCACAGCGAGCAGTTGGATATCTTTCCGTTAAATCTGAGATGATAAAAGAAGCAAATGAAATTAAAAAACTTTCTACAAATGGAGGATATATTAGTGTTAAAAGCTCTCATAATTTACTGCTTTTGAGCTTAAGTAAAAGCAAAACTTACCAATCGTTAATTGATTTCAACGAATATCAGAAAATTTATTGTGATTCTGAGATTATTTGGGATGAAATTAAATCAATTCGGGAAGAAAGTTACAACGGTTATTTGTATGATTTTACTGTAGATCACGATGACCATAACTTTGTTGCAAATAACATAATTTTGTCTAACTGTGGTATGAGATTAGTCTTAACAAATTTAACCTATAATGAGGTTAGACCAAAATTAAAAGAACTTGTTGACCTTCTTTTCCAAAGAGTTCCTGCAGGTGTAGGTTCAACAGGATTTTTGAAACTTACGACAGGTGAATTTAAGGAATTATTGGAAATGGGTGCTAAATGGTGCGTTGAAAAAGGATATGGATGGTCAGAAGATTTGGAAAGAACAGAAGAAAATGGATGTATTCAAGGAGCAGATGTGTCAAAAATTAGTCCTAAGGCAATACAAAGAGGAATAGATCAAGTTGGTACATTAGGTTCCGGAAATCACTATTTAGAAATACAATGGGTAAAGCCAGAAAATATTGTGGATCATGAAGCTGCTAAAAAACTTGGAATATTTGAAAATCAAATTGTAATAATGTTCCATTGTGGTTCAAGAGGATTTGGACATCAAGTAGCTACAGATTATTTGCAAATATTTTTAAGTGTTATGGAAAGGAAATATGGAATTAAAATTTTAGATAGAGAACTTGCATGTGCACCTTTTAATTCAAAGGAAGGTCAAGATTATTTTGCAGCTATGAAATGCGGTATTAACATGTCTTTTGCTAATAGACAAGTAATATTGCATAGAATTCGTGAAGTATTTTCAAAAGTATTTAATGCTGATCCAGAAAAGCTAGGATTACATATGGTTTATGATGTAGCCCATAATACAGCTAAATTAGAAGAATACATTATTGATGGAAAAAGAACAAAAGTTATTGTTCATAGAAAGGGAGCTACGAGAGCCTTTGGTCCTGGAAGTGAAGGTATTCCTTCAATATACAAATCATTAGGACAACCTGTAATAATAGGTGGTAGCATGGAAACAGGTTCTTATTTATTATTAGGTACACAAAAAGCTATGGAAGAAACCTTTGGAACTACATGCCATGGAAGTGGAAGAACGATGAGCAGAACCAAAGCAAAACAGCTTGTTAGAGGAGAACAGTTAATTAAAGATCTTGAAAAGAGAGGAATTTATGTAAGAAGCGTTTCTTATGCAGGTGTAGCTGAAGAAGCTGGAATAGCTTATAAAGATATTGATGAAGTTATAGAAGCTGTAGCTTTAGCTGGAATTTCTCACAAGGTAGTAAGATTCGTACCTATAGGAAATATTAAAGGATGAAAGTACCTTTAATTATTGTAACAGGATATTTAGGTAGTGGTAAAACTACTTTTTTGAAAAGAATAATAGAAAATGTTAAAGATAAAAAAATAGCTATAATAATGAATGAATTCGGTGAAATAGTAATAGATGCTGAAGTAATAAAAGGTAAAGCTGTTAACATGGTTGAACTTTCTGGTGGCTGTGTATGTTGTTCCTTAACAGGAGAATTGGAATATGCTATAAAGGAAATTATAGAGAAAGTTAAACCTGACTATATTCTAATAGAAACTACAGGTATTGCTGAACCTGATGCTATTATTCTGAACATTGAAAATATAAAAGAAGTTATGCTTGATAATGTTATTACTATAGTAGATTGCGATAGCATAATTAGATTTCCAGAAATAGGATATACTGGAAGAATACAAATAGAGATGGGAGATTTTATTCTATTAAATAAAGCAGATTTAGTTAATGAGGAGCAATTTAAACTTGTTCAACAAAAAGTTAGAGAAATTAATGATAGAGCAGTATTGTTTAAAACGGTTTATTGTAACGGCAATTTAGATTATACTTTATTCTTTGGATACTTTATAGAAAAAGATGTCAAAAGTAAAACTCATATTTATCATGAAAACTTTGAATATTTATATTTTGAATATGAAGGTAAATTTTCAAGAGAAAAATTTGAAGATTTTCTTTCAAATTTACCAAATGAGATATATAGAGCAAAAGGATTTGTAATTTTTGAAGATGGTAGTTATTTATTTAATTTTATAGCTAAGAGAGTAAATTTTGAACCTTTTGAATATAATAAAAACAAACTCCTTTTCATTGGAGAAGGAATAAGTAAATATAAAGAAAAGATTAATGAAGAATTAATAAAGATCTTAAAATGACTGGAAAATATGTTTATCGTGAAGATATAGCTATCGCAGATATAGCGTTTGAAGTTTATGCTGACAATTTAGAAGATTTATTTAAGTATGCAGGTTTAGCTATAACTAATGCGATGATCGTAGATTTAAATAGCATTAAACATTCAGTAGTAAAAGAAGTAAAATTAGAAAGTGATAATATAGAATTTTTATTGTTTAATTTTCTTCAAGAAATTATTTTTTATAAAGATTCTGAAAGATTGTTATTTAATAAAATTGATATTAAAATAAAAGAAAATGGACAAAAATTTATATTAGAAGCTTTAATGTTTGGAGAACCAATTGATTTAAATAAACATGAACTACTTGTTGATGTAAAAGCTGTTACTATGCACTTATTTGAGGTAAAAAAATTAAATGGAGAATGGTTTGCACGTGTAATAGTTGATGTTTAATTATTTTTTATAGCTTGTAGTATAACCTAAATTTATATTATCAGCTTTGGGAATTGATGGCTAGGAATTAAAGAGAAAAGAAATTTTTAGACCTGATAACTGCTATTTTTATTAAAACTCATAGAAAATTAAAATAACTATGTTTTGATAATTTAATTGTAATATCATTTATTTTTAAAATTCCTAATATTATATATGAAGGTGCTAATAATTGGTGAGAATAAAACTTCTTATTCTAAAATTTTAAATTATTATAAGGAATACATTCCCAATAATTGTGAAATTTATACCTTAGATTTCAATGATGCGGATTATAATGTTGATTTTAATCAACCTTTCTCTTGTGATAAACAATTTGATTTAATTATTATGAATAATGTTCTGGAACATATTTACAATGTTGGTGTTGCATTGATGAACTGTTTGACGAATTTAAAGGAGGGGGGACGATTAATTATACGAACAGATAATGCATTGTATTTACCTTATTATCTTCCAATTAAAAGTAAATTTCTTGCAAAATTGTTTGGGGTAGGATACCATAGCACAAATTTAGCGAAAGAAATTTGGAATGAGAATCATTATCATATTTTTACAGCTTCTCATTTAATCAATTTGCTAAAAAAATTTGATTTTCAAATTGAAAAAGTAATGTATGGAATTTGGAAGTATAAGATAAAAAAATTAAATATTCCTATAGCTCCTCGTATATTAATTATTGCACGAAAACCTTAATAAGTGATTATTTCTTAACTTAAATTATAACGTTACCTATCTTTATTCTTTATGATTATTTCCTCAAATTTTTCCAAAAATATTTAATCTTTAACAATGAAATGATACAATTTATACGGAATAATTTTGCTAGTAGATAATATGTCTATGTGAACTATTAATTCCTGATTTCTTTGATCCTTTCTTAAGATTCAGTATTTATTCTACTTTTATTTTTGTAGGAGGAGCTTTTCTTTTAAGTGTAACATTTAGTATACCGTTTTCATACTTTGCCTTTGACTCCTCAGGAATTACTTCATAAGGTAACTTTATTTTAAATTCATAATCCTCTCCTCTATAAGGAAGCTTTTTTTCCAATTTCGCTTTCACATAAAGTATATTCTCAGTAGAATAGACTTCTATTGTATCCTTTTTTGCACCAGGCATCTCAATAAAAACTTCTATTCTGTCTGGATATTCTTGAATATAATAATTTTCTTCTTTAATTTGCTCTCCTTTACTTTTTTTAATTATAACTCCCATTGGTCCACAAACTATTTTCATTGAAGGTATTTTTAATATAAAATGTTTATTTATCCATTCTTGATCTTTATTGTCCATTATTAGACATAATGTCTAATAAAATATATAAATTTTTTATTTAGACAAAATTATCTTTCTCTTTTTCCTTCAATAAATTCTTCTAGCATTTGTCTAGCTATATGATCAGGATATTGGATTGGAGGAGATTTAAAGAAATATGCAGAAGGACTTATCAATACGCCAGTTATTCCTCTATCTTTGGCTATTTTCATGCATCTTATAGCATCGATAACAACACCAGCACTATTTGGCGAATCCCAAACCTCAAGCTTAGCTTCAACATTTATTGGTGTATCGCCAAAACCTTTTCCTTCTATTCTTATATATGCCCATTTTCTATTTTCCAACCATGCTACATAATCACTAGGTCCAATATGAACATTTTTTTCTCCTATATCGTAAGGTATTAAAGATGTTACAGCTTCAGTTTTAGATTTCTTCTTTGATTCCAATCTTTCTCTTTCAAGCATATTCAAAAAATCTGTATCTCCTCCAACGTTTAATTGAAACATTCTTTCTATTTTAATTCCTCTATCTACAAAAAGCTGAACTAAAGCTCTATGAAGTATCGTTGCTCCCAACTGAGACTTTACATCATCTCCCATCAATAAAACTCCTCTTTTTTCAAATATTTGTTGCCACCTTTTTTCTCTTGCTATAAATACAGGAATTGCATTTATGAATCCTACTCTTGCTTCTAATGCTTGTTCTACATACCATTTTGTTGCAGCTTCAGAACCAACAGGTAAATAGTTTATAACCATATCTGCACCAGTACTTTTTAGTACATCTGCAACATCTACTGTAGGAGAAGAATGTTTTTCTATTATTTTGGATAAATATTTACCTAAACTATCATGTGTCATTCCTCTCATAACTTCAACTCCTAGTTTAGGTACATCTGCAAATTTTATTGTACAGTTAGGCGGGGTAAATATTGCTTCAGAAAGATCTTTACCTACTTTATTTTTATCTATATCAAATGCTGCAACAAATTCAATATCACTTACATGATATCCTCCTAGTTTTACGTGCATCAATCCGGGTACAATACTATTTTCATCAGCATTTCTATAATAATAGACTCCTTGTATCAAAGCTGAGCAACTGTTTCCTACTCCTATTATTGCGACTTTAATTTTTTTATTCATTGTTTTATTAATTTAACAATAGAATATAATCTTTTATTTTTTATTATTTAATATAAATAAAATTGAGCAAAGAGGAAATTAAAAAACTGGGAATTATACAATTAACTATACTAACCAATTTAAAGGATAAGCCAATGAAAAGTAGCGAAATTTTAAGAATTTTAAAAAATCTAGGTTTAAGAGCAAGAAGCTCATTTTATGCTGCTCTTCATGAGCTTGAAGAAAGAGGATATGTAAGTAAAAGAATGTTCAATGAAGATTTTTATTATTATTTAACAGAAAGAGGAAAGGAATTTTTGTCTAGACTTCCAGCCTTAGCTAGAGAAACTTTCCTTCCAGCTTTGCATTTATACAGTTTTATAATGGATAAACTTGGATTATATATAGAAGAAGAAATAGAAGAAAGCTATGATGAATTAATAAAATATAAAGAATTTCTTCTTAGAGAGTTAGAAAAAGTTGAGAACAAATTAAAGAAATGGAAAAGAATTAATGTAGAATAATTTAAAAATTAAATTTAAATTTTAATCTAATAATTTGATATTAGGGGCCGTCGTCCAGCCTGGACTAGGATGCCGGCTTGTGGTTACTCGCCGGCCAAGGGAGCATTTAAGCCCAAAGCGCTGGTGGTCGCGGGTTCAAATCCCGCCGGCCCCACCATTAATTAAATAAATTTAAATTTATAAAGAATCGAAGTAAGGAGGAGATTATTGCATTATGGATAAATACAAACCAATAAAGCAGTTTAATCTAGGAATCATTAATAAGAATAGTAATTTTTTTATATTAATTTAATATTATATTTTAAATTAAAAAATCTAATTTTATATTTTTTTATAAATTAAACAACTTTTAGGTTCTATTAAATCTTCATTTTCAACAATTTTTGTTTCTTTTGTATAAGATGATAAAATTAATTTCCATTTACCTTCAGGAAATAGAAATTTAACATTTTCATTGCTTGCATTAAAGATTATTAAGTAATCTTTAATTATGAATGCTATAAAGTTGGTAAGCGTTTTCCATATTTTTTCATCTACAATATTACCATTTCGTGTTAACCATATGTAATGACCGTTTTTTGATATTTTACTTTCCTTCCTAAATTTTAATGCTTCTTTGAAAAATTCTAAAAATCTTTCTTTTCTTTCATCTAAGTTCCAATTGAACCAGCTTATTTCATTATCTTGGCAAAAGGCATTATTATTTCCTTTCTGTGTTCTTGAAATCTCATCTCCACCTAATATCATAGGTACTCCTTGGCTTACCATTAAAGTTATTATTAGATTCCTTTTCAATCTTTCCCTCAAATTTAATATGCTAATATTATTTGTAGGTCCTTCATAACCGCAATTCCAGCTGAAGTTTTCTTCTTCTCCATCCTTATTTCCAAGTAAATTATTTTCGTTATGCTTTTCATTATAACTTACAAGATCCTCTAGTGTAAATCCATCATGACTAGTAACATAATTTATACTTGCTGGAAATTCTTTATTTTTAAATAAATCAATGGAACCCATTATTCTGTTAGCTATTTCTTCATAAGTTACAGGCTCCCTTAACCAAAAACGTCTTACAGTATTTCTAAATTGGTTATTCCATTCAAGCCAATTTGGAGGAAAATTTCCCAGTTGATAACCTTGAGGACCAAGATCCCAAGGTTCAGCAATTAGTATAGCTTTAGAAATTACAGGATCATTTTTTATTGAGGATATTAAATTCGAAGAGAAATTTATTTTATCAAATTCTCTTATAAATGTTGTTGCTAAATCAAATCTAAAGCCATCTACATGCATTTCTTGAATCCAATATCTAAGACTATCTATTACCATTTGTATTACTCGTGGATGATTTAAATTAAGAGTATTTCCAGTTCCTGTATAGTTTAAATAAAATCTTGGATTATTAGGATCAAGCAAATAATATGAGATGTTATCTATGCCTCTGAAGCAAACAGTTGGTCCTAAGTGATCTTCTTCTCCTGTATGATTAAAAACTACATCAAGAATCACTGCGATTCCTGAACTGTGTAATTCATTTACCATTCTTTTAAATTCTATTACTTGTTCACCTAAAAATCCTGAACTTGAATATCTGCATGTTGGTGAAAAGAAGTTAATGGGATTGTATCCCCAGTAATTTTTTAAACCTTTTTCAACTAAAATTCTTTCATCGATAAAATAATGTATGGGCATCAATTCTATAGCATTGATTCCTAAGTCTTTAAAGTAATTTATGACTTTATCAGTAGCTAAAGCTGCAAAAGTTCCTCTTATTCCTTTATCTATATCTTCTCTCAATTTTGTTAACCCTTTTACATGGACTTCATAAATTATTAGATCTTCTTTTTTGGGCGGAATGAAATTATCATCTTCCCATTCGAAATGTGAATCGATTACTACGCATTTAGGAATAAATGGACTTGAATCCTTTTCATTAAAAGACAAATCTAAATTAGGATCATCTCTGTTGTAGCCAAATATCGCATCATTATATATCACTTCTCCAGCAATAGCTTTTGCATAAGGATCTATTAAAACTTTATTTGGATTAAATCTGAAGCCTTTATTTGGATCATACTTACCATAAACTCTATAAGCATAAAGCTGTTTAGGCTTTATTCCAGATACAAAGGTATACCAAATATCTCCTCTCTTGTTTTTAACTTCTATTACTTCTTTTAATTCATTATTATTTGAATATAACAATAGTTCTATTTTCTCTGCATGTGCTGAAAATATAGAAAAATGTACACCATCTTCTTTCTCTATCCAATTTGAACCTAAGCTACTATAAGCTTTCATTTTTATGAATTTAATTATTTATAAATTTCTTGTTTTAAGATTTTAACATTAAATTATTTATAAGGAGTATCTTCTATTCCATCAAACAACTCCTCAAATATAAGATGTAGAGCAAGACCATAAGAGGGAAGATGAAGAAGCTTGAAAAGTGAACTTTGAGTTTTTAAAACTAGAGAATGACAGTAATGCAAATTATTGGGTATTATCCAATTTAATATTCTAAGGATCTAATTATCCTATTTTAGTTTAAAAGAATGAGTTAATAAATACCAAAAGGATTTTTAATTTTATGTCATATATGACAAAATTTTATATAATTTTATGTCATATAATTCAAAATATGAAAAAAGAGGATTTAATCGCAATTCTTTCTGATTGGAATTTTTGGGGAAAAGGATTAGAAGTTGGAATTCCTAGGAAAATATATACAAAAAAAATTGATGAAATTTTATTTTCAGAAACAAACAAGATTATCTCTATATTTGGAGTTAGAAGAGCAGGAAAGAGTTTCATATTAAGAGATGTGGCTAAACGTTTGGTTGAAAAATTTGATGCCAAAAATGTATTGTATATAAATTTTGAAGAAGTAAGACTTGAAAAAACTATTGAAACACTTTTGAATTCTTATTCTGCATACTTAGAAATAATTAGACCTACATCAAAACCATTTCTCTTACTGGATGAAATTCAAGAAATAAATGGCTGGGAGAAGTTTGTAAGAAGCTTAAATGAAAAGAATGAAGCAAAAATAATTGTTTCTGGTTCTTCTGCAAAGCTGATGAGCGAAGAATTTGCTACTTTACTTGCTGGAAGAGATATTTCCATAGAAGTATTTCCTTTGAACTTTTTTGAATTTTTAGAATTTAAAGGATTTTCAATAAAAAGCTATGAAGAAGCAATAATTTTTAAATCTGAAATCATTGGGAAGTTAAGGGAATATCTTGAGTTTGGAGGTTTTCCAGAAGTTGTTTTAGAGAAAAATGAAAACGTAAAAAAAGAAATTCTTAAAAGATATTATGAAACGATCTTAATAAAAGATGTAAAAATAAGGTTTAAGTTAAGAGAAACTAACTATATTGAAAAATTGAGCAATTTTTATTTAACTAACATTTCTTCTCAAATAAGTTTCAATAGACTTTCAAAGATTTTAAACATACCTGTAAAAACTGTGGAAAGACTTTCAAAATTTATTTCAACTTCAAGAATGTTATTTTTTATAGAAAAGTTCAGTTTTGGAGCTAGAGAAAAGCTTGCCTCACCATTAAAGGTTTATTCTATAGATACTGGGCTTTCCAACGTTATTGGTTTTAGATTTATGGAAAACATTGGTAAATGCATGGAAAATTTAGTTGCAGTAGAGTTACAGCGAAAATTTAGAAAACCAATCCATGAAATTTTTTATTGGAAAGATTACCAACAACATGAAGTTGATTTTGTAATAAAAGAAGGATTGGAAATTAAGCAATTAATTCAAGTTACCTATGCAAGTAATAAAGATGAAATAGAAAAAAGGGAAATCAGGTCTTTAATAAAAGCTTCCGAGTTATTAAAATGTAAAGATTTGCTTGTAATAACATGGGATTTTGAAGATGAAATTAGATACGAAGATAAAATAATAAAATTTTTACCTTTATGGAAATGGCTTTTAATATTAAATATATTATAAACCTTGAGGAATTACTGCTACAAAAACACTTTATTCCTATTAATTGGTTTTAAAGTGAAAATTAAAGGATACTAACGAAGGAAACAAATAGACTAATTTTTCGAATATCTATTAACGCAAAATTTAAAGTTTAACAAAGTTTTCTTTCAGAAAATTTTAGCTTAGATGCTATTTCTTTGGCTTCTTTTTCTTCATAGCCTAGCTTAACTAAGCTTTCTTCAACTTTTCTATCTATTTCTTCATATATCGGCATCAAAGATTTTTCTATAACTTCGGCATTTTTAAAATATTCTTGATCTAAACTAATTAAGCTATATACCGCTTCCTTATATAATTTTTCTGAAAGAGCAAAAGAAAGCACCAATATCTCTGTTCCCATTATAGAATCCATAATTTTTATTTTATCTATATTTTCCCTTTTAATAAGATTCTTCAAAAATTTTAAAGAAATATTCTTATTTATTTCGGAATTTTTAAAATAAGAAGCCAATGTTCTAATGTCTTCATCTAACGAATTTCTTTCAATATATTCCATTATAGAATCAAATATATTTTCAAGATAGATCTTTTGTATAATATACCCTTTTAATGGTTCAATATCTTTTACCGTACTCATTCCTAATTCAATTCCTACAGAACCAAGAGCATTCAGCTTATTTTCTTTAGCAAAATAATCAATAATAGATGCTGTCATTAAACATTTATTTATCATGCAACTTTCAACAACTTTATGTTCAAATTCTAAATTTAATTCTGTTATTGCTCTCTTTTTTATTAACGAATTGCTCATACATGCTTGAAAAACATAAGCTAAAAAATTATAAAAATTTTCTATAAATTTATAATTTTTATTATTTATTTTATTTAATGTATTAAATAAAATATTTTGCTTTAAATCATTATAATCTAAATTATAAAGTTTAATTTCTTCTTTTGTAAAGATTTTTATCTGTAAATCCATTTTAATCCAGTCGGAAGCTGTTAAGCTTAATTTATTCATAATTAATAATTATTTTATCTTTAAATTTTATATTTTTAAAAAGAATTGTTTGCCATGTTTGGTGCATATGTAGCATATACTGGTATTAACGATGCAATATTTACTATAAATTTACAAAGAAATGAAAACCTCGCCCTTTAGGGCGGAGTAGCTCACAGTGGTTCAGATTTGGAAACATTAATAATGGAACATTAGCTCAACAAAGATTATTATCTTTAACTCCTAAAAATATAACGAAGAAAGACCTGGAAAAATTTTCCTTGAATTATTATAATAGTTTAGATATTAAATAATTATGAAATTTTCAATAATAGGAGGAGAAATTTTAAAATCTGATAAGTACATAAACGTAATAAATCCTTCTAATGAAGAAATAATAGATAGAGTAGCGATAGCTGATAGAGAAAAAACAAAGGAAGCAATAGACTTAGCTTATGAATCCTTCAAAGTTTTATCAAGCATGCCTTTAAAAGAAAGATGTAAAATCTTAATTAGAACATCTGAAGTTATAGAAAAAAGAAAGGAAGAAATTGCTAAAATACTTGCTTTAGAAGCAGGAAAACCAATAAGAGATGCAAGGGTTGAGGTTACAAGGACAATTAGCTTATTTAGAATAGCTGCAGAAGAAGTAAGATTTGTACTTGAAGGTAAAATCCCGCGTGTTGATGCATATGAATATCCTTTAGGTAATGAAAATAGAATTGTAATGGAAATAAGAGAACCTATAGGAGTTGTAGGAGCAATATTACCTTTCAATTTTCCAGTAAATAGCTTTGCCCATAAGGTAGCTCCTAATATAGCTGCTGGAAATACTGTAGTCGTTAAACCTTCCTCTTCTACTCCTTTAAGTGCAATAGAATTGGCTACAATTCTTTATGAATGCGGTTTGCCAAAGGGATGCTTAAGTGTAGTTGTTGGGCCAGCATCGGTTATAGGTGAAGAAATTATAGAAAATAAGAAAGTATCGGGAATAACTTTTACAGGTTCTACAAACATTGGTTTATACCTTGCTTCTAAAGCTTCTTTAACTGGTAAGAGAATTATGATGGAAATGGGAGGTTCTGATCCTGTTATAATTTTAGAAGATGTTGACTTAGCTAAAGTTGTTCCTATAACTGTAAGAGCTAGATTTGAATATGCTGGACAAAATTGTAATTCAGCAAAAAGATTCTTTATTCATGAAAAAATATATGATAAGTTTATTGAGTTCTATAAAGAAAATACTGAAAAAATTAATGTAGGTGATGCATTAAGCGAATATACAGATATGGGTCCATTAATTTCTTTAGATGCAATAAAGCAAATGCAAGCATACGTTGAAGATGCCTTAAATAAAGGTTCAAAATTAATTTTTGGAGGTAAAAAGCTTT
>JAVVGB010000027.1:0-14959 GCA_032249315.1 Thermoproteota archaeon | reverse complement strand
CAAGAATTAGAATATAAATAATTAAATTAATCCGTAGCTTATACTTAAGTATTTTACGAATATTACAAGAATTATATTTATTAAACTTAAAGGTAAAAGTTTTGTCCAGCTAAGACTTAAAAGCTGATCGATTCTATATCTTGGATATGCTGATCTTATTAAAATAAACAAAAACATAAAGAAATAAATTTTGACGGCTAACCAAAAAGGTCCTGATATAGGCTTTAAAAATCCTGGAAGTTCAGGACCATACCAGCCACCGAAAAATAAAATTGAAATTAAAGTAGCACTTATTATTGCTCTTACATACATTCCAAATATTAACATCATAAAGGGTGTAGCACTGTATTCGGTATTCCATCCTGCAATAATTTCAGATTCAGCATCAGGTATATCAAAAGGTGTTCTTTCAGCTTCAGCAATTGCTGTAATTAAAAACAAAATAAATGCTAAAGGTAAGAGAAAAATAAACCAAACTTTACTTTGTTTTTCTACGATTTCATATAAATTAAAAGTTCCAGCCAAAATTATTACCGATGCTAAAGAAATTAATAAAGGTATTTCAAAGCTTAACAGTTGTGCAGCTGCTCTAAACCCTCCTACTACTGTATATTTATTGTTGCTAATCCAACCAATTAATAAAATAAAAACAGGATTTAGTGTTAATATTGCAAATATTAAAAATAAACCACTACTAAAACTATTTGAAACAACTGCATGTTTAAATACTCCAAAACCGCTATAAACTGGTTCCAATGCAGCTAATGTATAAGCTACTATATAATCAAAAGGTACTATTATCATTAAAGCTAAAGCTAAACCTGTTGAAAAAATAGGTAAAGAAAGAAAAGCAAACTTATTAGCTTTAGCAGGAACTATAATTTCTTTTCCTAATACTTTTATTAAATCAGCTATTAATTGTAAAATTCCCCATTTTCCCACATAAGTAGGTCCCATTCTTTGCATAACTCTTGCCCAAACTTTTCTTTCTAAATATATGAAAACTATCGCATTAACTAAAACAAAAATCAAAGCTAATATTATTGCAACAAAGGCTCGTGTTAATTCTAATAACAAAGGAGAAGATTTTAAAAATTCTATCACCATATTATCTATCTATTTCTCCTAAACATGGGTCAAATGAACCTAAAACTGCATATAGATCTGCTAATTTAATTCCTTTTATTACTTTAGGTAAACTCATTACATGAACATATGCTGGGCTTCTAATTTTAACACGATATGGCTTAGGAGAACCATCGCTTACAACAAAGTATCCACATTCACCACGGGAATCTTCAACATAACCATAACCAATACCAGGTGGAGGATATAACAATGCTCTATGCTGGTAAGGACCTGAAGGAATTCTCTTAAGTGCTTGTCTTACTATTTTGATACTTTGTTTTATTTCTTCAATTCTAACATAAACCCTATCTAAAGTATCTCCTCTTTTTCCTGTAGGAATATCAAAATCTAAAGTTTCATAAACATCATAAGGTTCATCTCTTCTTAAATCTCTTTTTACACCACAAGCTCTTAACATAGGTCCAGTCCAGCCCAAATCAATAGCATAAGAAGCACTTACTGGAACCAAATTTTCAGTTCTTGCCCTAAATATAGGATTCTCAATTGTAAGTTTTTCCCAATCTGGTAAATGTGATTCAACATATCTTAATGCTTTTTCTACTGCATCTTGAAAACCTGCAGGCATATCATATCTTACACCACCAAATACCATGTAAGTAAACATCATTCTTTGACCTGTTAACATTTCAAGAACATCTATTATTCTATCTCTATCCCTTATACCCCAGGAAAGTCCTGTTAAAAGTCCTAGATCAGCAGTATAAGCTCCAAGCCATATTAAATGACTAGCTATTCTTGTAAGTTCACATGAAATAACTCTTAACCATTGTGCTCTTTCAGGAACTTGAATACCCATTATTTCTTCAACAGCTCTAACAAAACCGTATTCCCAAAACATTCCACTTACATAACATAATCTACTTAAATAAGCAGGAATTTGGAAATAATATCTCATTTCACATAGTTTTTCTATTCCTCTATGAATATATCCCAGTCTTACATCAGCATTAACTATAGTTTCTCCTTCAATTGTAACTATAACATCCATTGGGCCATGGGTAGAAGGATGCTGAGGACCTACGTTAATAGTTAAAGTTCTAACTTCTTGTTGCATATTTACCACTTATAATCTTTTCTTAAAGGATGACCTATCCATTCATCAGGTAAAAGTATTCTTCGCATATCAGGATTTCCTTCAAAATATATTCCAAGCAAATCAAAAGTTTCTCTTTCATGCCAAAGAGCTCCTTCCCATACTGATATTAAAGAAGGAATACGAGGATTATCCCTATCAATTATTGTGCCTACTATTACTAATCCATTAGCTTCAGGTTTTCTACACGCATAAATCACTTCAATAGAATTCAACCTATCAATACCTGTTACAAATGAAAGTAAAGTAAAACCAGCTGATTTTAATCTTTTAGCTGAATCTATCCAATATTCTTTAGGAATTTTAGCATATGCTTTATTTTTATAAATTAAATGAACTTCAGCATAAGGTAATAATGATTTTATAAAATCTACAAAATTCTGATCCATTTTAAGATCTCCAATCTTCTTTAATTTTAGGAATTCCTGTTTTAGGTAAAAACTTTTTCCTAACTTCTCCTTTTAATATTTTTTCTTCAAGTTTTATAATTCCTTCAATTAATGCTTCCGGTTTTGGTGGACAGCCTGGAATGTAAACATCAACAGGAATTATTTGGTCTACACCATCAACAATGCTATACATTCCCTTCCATGGACCACCGCATATAGAACATTCACCTGTTGCAATTACATATCTTGGCTCAGCCATTTGTTCATAAAGCACTTTTATTGGTCTAGCTAATTTTTGAGTTATTGGCCCAGAAATTATCATTAAATCACATTGCCTAGGAGTATTCCTTGGCAAAACACCAAATCTTTCAAAATCATAATTTGCTGCTCCAGGAACCATTAAATCTTCTATTGTACAGCATTTTATACCTAAAACTAAAAGCCATAAAGAATTCCTTCTACCCCATATTAATAATTTATCTACAAAAGGTAAGTATTTTGGATTTACTATTTTTATTTTTAAATCCTGAAACAATTCAGCTATACCCATTTTAACAACCCCTTCTTAATAACATATCCTAAACCTAAAAGAGCTATTAATGAAAAGAAAATTATTGAAAATATTCCTAACGTTCCTAAATTAACTGAAGTTAGAGACCAAATTATTATGAAAATTGCTAAAATATCAGTTATAAGATAAGCTATACCATAAATGTAATACTGAACACTCATTCTAATATGTGCTTCGCCTATTAACTCTTCTCCACATTCATAAGTAGACAATTTTAATTCTGTTTTTTCTGTTACTGGTGCTAACTTGTAATTAATTAAGATAGTAATAGCTACAAATAGTAAAGCTACTATTAAAGATAATGCCAAGTAGGCAAATTCTAACATATATTAGGAAGGTATGCTGTCAGTTATATATTTTTAACTTTATACCAACTTCTTTATTTATACACTTTTTTATACATTCAAAATAAATATTTGAATAAAGAAAACTAAAATAATGGATAAATTAGAATATGATGTATTAATTGTTGGAGCTGGAGCTGCAGGATTAAGAGCTGCTATTGAAGCAGCTTCTTATAATAAAAAACTTAGAATAGCTCTCATATCAAAGGTTTATCCTATGAGAAGTCATACAGTTTCAGCTGAAGGAGGAACAGCAGCTGTATTAAAGGAATATGATAATTTTGATTTACATGCTTGGGATACAATAAAAGGAAGCGATTTTTTGGCAGATCAAGATGTTGTTGAATTATTTGTAAAATTAGCTCCAAAGGAAATAATTCAACTAGAACATTGGGGTTGTTTATGGAATAGAGATGAAAAAGGTAAAATAGACGTAAGAGCCTTTGGTGGAATGAGTGTTAAAAGAACAGTTTATGCTGCAGATAAGACAGGATTTTATATTTTACATACATTATTCCAACGTTCTTTATTATATGAAAATATAGAAAGATTTGATGAATGGTTTGTAACTTCTTTAATAATTGAAAATAACAGATTTTGTGGTTTAACAGCGATAAACATTAAGGATGGTAGTTTTAATTTGTTTAAAGGTAAATCTGTAATTATAGCTACAGGAGGAGCTGGACAAGTTTATGCTTTTACTACAAATGCAACAATTAATACTGGAGATGGTTATGCAATAGCTTACAGAGCTGGTATACCATTAAAAGATATGGAATTTGTTCAATTTCACCCAACAGGTATTCCAGGAAAAGGATTATTAATTACCGAGGCTGCGAGAGGAGAAGGAGGATATTTATTAAATAATGAATATGAAAGATTTATGAAAAGATATGCACCTGAAAAAATGGAATTAGCTGCAAGAGATGTAGTTTCTAGAGCGATGTATTTTGAAATATTAAAAGGTAAAGGTTTTAAAGGTCCTTATGGAGATTACATTGGATTAGATATAAGGCATTTAGGTAAAAAAGTAATCGAGGAAAAATTGCCTACAGTAAAAGAAATGGCAGAAAAATTTGCAGGCGTAGATCCTTTACATGAACTAATACCTGTTAGACCTGTTGTTCATTATTTCATGGGAGGGGTGCATGTAAATATAAATACAGAAGCACCTGTAGCTGGTATATTTTCTGCAGGAGAGGCTGCTTGTGTAAGTATTAATGGAGCTAATAGGTTAGGTTCAAATTCTTTAACAGAATGCTTGGTTTTTGGAGCTATAGCTGGAAGAAACGCTGCAATTTTCGCATCTGAACATGGTTTCTGCAATTTTTCTCAAGAGTTAGTTTTAAAAGAGGAAAAAAGGATATTTGAGGGAATTTTGAAAAGAGAAAGAGGAATAAATCCTGCAGAAATAAAATATGAATTAAAACAAACTATGGATGAAAAAGTAGGAATAATAAGAAATGAAGAAGGATTAAAAGAAGCTTGTTTAAAAATAATGGAATTAAAAGAAAAATTTAAAAATGTTTCTGTTGAAGATAAAAGCAGTATTTATAATACAGATTTTATAAATATTCTAGAATTAGATTTTATGCTAGATGTAGCAGAATCAATTGCCTTTTCAGCACTATATAGAAAAGAATCAAGAGGTGCACATTACAGGTTAGATTATCCTAATAGGAATGACGAAAAATACTTAGCACATACATTAATTTATAAAACAGATGGAGAACCAAGAATAGAATATTTACCTGTAGTTATTACAAGATGGAAACCAGTTGAGAGAAAATATTAAAATGTCAGAAGCAAAAATTATCGTAAAAAGATTTGATCCAAAAACAAGCAGATTTTACAATAAAGAATACAAAGTACCTTATAAAAAAGATACGATGGTTTTAGATGCTTTAATTTATATTAAAGAAAACATTGATAGAGATTTAACATTTAGATATTCTTGCAGAATGGCAGTTTGCGGTAGTTGTGGTATGGTTATAAATAAAAGACCTGCTCTTGCTTGTGAAACACCCGTAGCTAGTCTATCTCAACCTATTTATATTGAACCTTTATACAATTTCCCTATAATTAAAGATTTGGTTGTTAATATAGATGATTTTTTAAACAAACTTGTTAAAATTAAACCTTACATAATTAAAAAATCTAAGGAACCTGAAGGAGAACATATAGTCTTTTCAGAACAACAAGAACTTTTTAGATATGCAAGCGTTTGTATCAATTGTCTTTTATGTTATGCTGCTTGTCCAGTATATGGTGAAGATGAAAAATATTTTGGCCCTGCAGCTTTATCTTTGATTTATAGATATTACATGGATCCTAGAGATGAAGGAAAAGATGAAAGAATTAAAGTTGCCTTAGAAAAAGATGCTCTATGGAAATGCACATTTATTGGGGAATGTTCAGAAGTTTGTCCTAAAGGAGTAGATCCAGCATTCAACATTCAAAGATTGAAGCTTATAGTTTCGATGAATACATTAAAATCATTGATCTTTCCAAAGTTAAAATGAAGAATAAATTAACTTATTCCCATAATTTAAAATACACTTTTTTATTAATTAGAGAATTATCAAGCTTCATAGTTGCACTGTACTCTATTTATTTCCTTATAAAATTGTACATTATATCTATGGGAGAAAATTACTATAATTCTTATTCATTTTTATTCAGTGGTAGCTTAAATTTAATAATAACTGTAGTAGCTTTAATTTTTGCGTTGCTACATACAGTAACATGGTATTTATTATTGCCAAGAATACAGCCAGTAAAAATATCAGGCAAAAAAATTAGAAATGAAATTATATTTTCCTCAATTTTTGTAATATGGATCATTTTTATGATAATCTTTATTATCTTCGTTTATTAACATGAGTAAATTCCACGCATTTGCTTGGTTATTGTTTGCAGCAACAGCATTTATTTCAGCAATATTTATTCCTATACATTTAATTTCCATTGAAATTTTACCATCTTTAGGTTATAAAAGCATAAGCTATGAATATTTTAAGAATATTTTCAGCAATCCATTGTTTAAAATTTATTTATTCATTTTAATTTCTTCAGGATTATATCATGGTTTTTATAGATTTAAAACAATATTAGAAGAAAAATCACCAAAAAATGAAAAAATTATAGATTATTTAACATTTACAATAGCATTTATCTTAATATTTTTAACATTATTTTTAATTATTATAATTTAAACCTCTATGAAATAATTTTAAATTATTTTAAAAATAAATAGGTTTAAATGGAAAAAGTGTGTTGTAACTCTGAAATAACGATATCATAAGAACCAAACAATTCATAAAATTTTTCCTTTATTTCTTCGAATTTTTCTTTATTTATAAGACCATGTACAGCTTTTCCTATCATATTTTGGGTTGCATCTACAAAGCCAAGCTTTATAAATTTTTCAATTACACTTCTTAGAAAATCATCTAAAAATCCACTTTTTTCAGCAAATATTCTAGAATATTTTAATAATGCTTCAGCTGTTCCCTCTTCTTCAATCTTCCTTAACAAATTTTCAGCTACTCTATCTAATATAATCTTTTTTTCTTCGGAAAGAATTATAGAATCTTTAGGTATTGGTGCGAAAACAACTGAAACAAATAAATAATCATCATTTACTTCAAGTTCTTTAATTTCGCATATACCAGGTGCTCCTTCCTTTGTAATTAATCCAGCTGCTCCTTTAAATGAAGCAAGACCTGAAACTGTTCCTAATCCTGTTAGCGATAAAATCTCAGCTTCATGAGCTATGCTTGCAAGTTTATAATAATCATCTTTTATTTTAAATAGATCTGCTATAGCAAAAACAGCTCCTAACGAACCAGAACCACTTGTACCAAATCCGCAACCTATAGGTACTTCTATTCTATGAACTATTCGTATATTTTCATTTATATGATATCTTTGCTTAATTAATTCTATTACTTTATAAGTTGTTTTCGCATTTTCCTTTTTACCATTTATTATAACTTCATCTTTTTCATTAATTTCCGCATATGTGTATGTTCCTAGCTTGATCCTAAAACCTCCTCCCTTCGCTCCTTCAAAAATTAGATCTCTGTTTTTATAATACTCAATTTTAAAAATACTAGAAACACCAGCTGGAACATAAATTACTTTGGATCTATACATTATTTAATTTGCTTTGAATATTTCAAAGCAGATAGAAGAAACGGAACAAAAATTACAATTAAACCTGTGCCAAAAGTTAATAGAAATAAGTAAGTAATACCAAATTTAACATCAATATTCTGCATTATGCGTTCAAATGGAAGTACTTGAGTTATAGGAGTGAAGTATAGTATGAAAGCTATAGCAAGAAGTATTATTCCCAGAATAAATCCTTTTGGAACAATTATTCTTGGTTCTTCCAAAACTAGCTTTGATACGTAAGGATATCTTCTTAGCAGAGGCGATAGTGCTTTTACTAATGGAGGGAATGCAAATAGCATTACAGGCAACATTGTTAAAAGCCAGAAAAGCAAAAAGCCTAAAATTAAACCGACCTTCAAGTTTAAACTTTCATGTAATAATGCTCCTGAAAATGTAGCCCAAGGATGATTTAAAGGAAATAAAAATCCAATATAAATCACTACGTTTAATGCAGCTATAAAATTACCTATTAATAAGGCTATAAATGAAATTAATAGAAAGCTTCCCCAATTCCCATATTTCTTAATTAAATAACCAAAAATAAAGAAACCAACAAAATTTGCTGGTACTCCTGCAAATAAAGCTAATATAGGATCAGTTCTTCCAAAAGGAACTAAACCAAATATATCCCCTAGAAAACTACCTATTGCTGCTCCTACACCTGCAACCCAGGGACCTCCTAACAAAGCAAATATTGCAGGAATTATTATACCTAGCCTAAGATGACCTACTCCCCATGGCGTAGGAAGATAGGCTGTTAATATTATTGATATTGCATATAAAGAAGCACAAATAGAAGTTAAAGATACAAAGTATGCTGGAGATAGACCTTTCATATGCTTACCATTTACTTTAATTAATTTAAATTTTTGATTAAATTATTTAAATAGATTAAATATTAAGGAAGAAAAGACTTAAATAGGAGATAAGTAGTTAAGAAAGCAATGAGCGAAACTGAAAAACCTTTAAGAAGAAAAGGAAGACTTGTACAAGGAGAAGGAGGAGCAATAATATTAATCAATGAAAAAAATGAAGGTTATAGAGTTAATGAAATTATCGCATTCATTTGGTATGAATGTGAAGGAAAAACAGAAAATGAACTTGTTGATTTACTATCAGACATGGTTGATCTAGAAAAAGAAACAATAAGAAAGGACGTCCACGAAGTATTATCTAAATTAAAAGAAGTTGAGCTTGTAGAAACTGTTTAATCTTTTCCAAACAGGTCTAAATCTTGAATATAACTTTTTCTAGTCTTTAAAGCTACATAAGCCTTCTGTAACTCAGAACCAAGGTATGCTGCATGATCAAGCATTGAAACCAAACCTAGATTTACAATTTTCCTATAAAGTTTTGTCACATCTTTTCCTTTAATTATTATATCACTTTCTAAAGAATTATATTTTGGTTTATGATGAACTACTATTTCTTCATTTTTCCTATCAATATATATTTTAAACCAACCTTTTGGATCATTGTTATATCCTAATTCTTCTTCAGCATAAACTATTTTTCCTTCTTCCTTTTCTTTTTGTTCATCTAAAATTTTCTTATCTTTATAAAATATTAAATCAATACCTAAATTCTTTGGATATGTTCTTTTATGTTTGGCAATAAACATCATCTTTGAAGCGATCGATAGCTCTCTTATAACTCCTTTACACCTATCACTAACTTCGGTACTTAAAACAAACGAAGCTCCTAATTCTGTAGCAATAGCCATCATAATAGCGTTAATTCCTGGTGTGTCAGAATCTATAAGTTCAGTTATATTGCCTGTACCGATTAGTATAGGAATTGTTTTAAACTTATTCCTAATGAACCAATAAGAAATAAATGAAGATATAAACGATGGTGAGAAAGGAGGATCTAATATAACATCTAAAATTATATTTTTAATTCCCCGTCTTTTTGCTATAACCAGCATTTCTTCAAGTAATTTAACTCTTTCATTAACTTCTTTAGGAAAATAGTTTGTTGAAAGATCCATTGGAACAAGAACGTAATGAACATTTTCCTTAACACGAACTTTTTCCAATAAACTAAGATCCAAGCTTAATATCATATCTACACCGCTTTCTATAGCTTTGTTAATTTCTCCATAGTCCATGCTATCTAAACTTATGGGTTTATCAGTAATTTCCCTTAAAGTTTTTATCAGTCCTTCAACCTTTTCTTCATTAGATTCGTTGGCTACCATTCCTATATCTATTACATCTGCGCCCTCAAAAAGATAATTTAAAGCTATTTCTTTAAAATGTTCTATTTCAAGCTTAGGAGAATCAACAATTTCGGCAATAATTCTTACAGGAAAATCTATTCCATACTTAAGATTTCTTATTTTGAAATTCCCTTCGTTTTTTAATAATTCTTCATTATTTTCTACTTCTTCAATTATCTTTAATGAATTGTTTTTTAAATATTCTTTATATATTTCACATGCAGGCTTATCTTTATCTAATCTTTCTAAACCAAAATTATTAACAATATAAGAAATTTCATAAGCATTCTTAGGACCTTTAACAGTTCTAATACCTAAAGTTTTTTCAATTACACTTATATCTCCTTGAATCAAACCAGGTACCATGATACAATCTACATCGCTCAGATCATAATTTTTTAAATTTAATGCAATATAAGTTGGTTTCATTAAAGAAGCAACAGGCATATTTAATCCTATAACTTTAGTAGCAATTTTACATTTTTTAGCCTGCTCTAAAACAATTTCTTTTGCAAGTTGACCTGTTACAAGAAGCAAAACCATTATTAATAAGAATGAGGTAAGTTGTATTAATTTGTTAATAGCTATATAATATAATGAGTGTAAGAATTAAAGAATTTTTGAAAAGTCTAGTGGAATGTAATGTAAATTATGAAGGTATCTTGAGCTGCTATAATCTTGAGAACAAGCCTCACTTTGCCAGCATGGGTTTCATGTTCAATGGAGACTTTGATATAATCATAAGGCCTTTCAAAAATACTGAGAGCTATAAATATGTAACTACAAACAAAAAAGCTGTTATAAATGTTGTTAGTGAAGCCAAAATTTTTTATTTAGTTACATATGAAAAAAACTTAATAAATGATCTCGTAGGAATATCAGAAAAACTTAAACTGCCAGTTCTCAAGAATTCTTACTTTTATATTGAATGCATTCTAAAAGATATTTTAGATGACGAAATTAGACCGAACTTAATTTTGGAGCCCGTACACTTTTTTGCAAAGAAAACTTTTGTCAAGCCTTACACAAGAGCAGAATTTGCAATCATCGAGTCACTGATCCATTCAACAAGAATAAGAGTATTTAAAGAGGAAAGGATGTACACAGAACTCGAAAACCTGCTTTCATTAATAGAACATTACAGTAAGCTTGTTAACAGAATTGCTCCAAAGTCGTATTATGCTGAGATAATGAATAAAATCAATAGAATAGTAGAGGAGGAATTAAGATATGAAAAAGATAGAAATTAAAACGCCCTCACGATTACACTTTGGAATAATAAATATAAAAAATCCAGATTACGCTTTATACGGATGTGTAGGATGTGCAATAGAATATCCCAATTTTTTAATTATAGCTAAAGAGAGTGAAAAATTGGGTTTAGATGTCAAAAGAAAGGATATTAAATATAAAATTCAAAAGTTGATAACCGCTCTTAAAATGGAAACTAAGGCTAAAATTAAAACAGTTTCTGTAATACCAGAACATGTAGGTTTTGGTTCAACAACTCAACTAATTTTAGCGATATCATACGCATTATGCTTCTTTAACAATCTGAAGTTCGATGCATACAAAATTGCAGAAGTAACTGGTTTGGGAAAAATATCAGGAATAGGAATAGGCGCTTTTCTATATGGTGGATTTTTGATCGATTCAGGTAAAATAAAAAATGAAGTGCCAAAAATAGTTTTTAGGTGGGATTTTCCGAAGGAATGGATCTTCGTTATACTTATTCCTAAAAATTCAGATAAAGGTCTTAAAGGTAAAGAAGAAATGAAAGCTTTTAAGGAATTAAATCCTACACCTAAGGAAAGAATTGAAGAGATGCTTACATTATTGGAAGAAATAAAATATGGTTTAAAAAACAAAGATATCGAAATATTTGGTGATGCTTTATCTAAATTTCAAATTAACGTTGGTCTTAACTTTTTCCAATTTCAAAAGGGATTATTTACTTCAAAAATTCACGAAAAGTTGATTGAAATTCTTAAACGTGTAGGCGCTTATGGAGTTGGTCAATCGTCTTGGGGCCCTGCTGTATACGGACTTTTTTTAGAAGAAGAAAAACCAAAAGTTTTAAAAGAAATATCTAAATATACAAATATAAATTTAATAATAACAAAAGCTAATAATTATGGTGTAAAAATAAAATGAAAACAATTATAAGTTTAGATGATTGGTTAAAAATTTATGAAGATATTGCTAAAAGATTAAGGATATCAATAGAAGAGGATTACCGAGCAACGGAACTTATAGCTGTGTTGGTAAGAGATAAAGCAAAGGATGCAGAATCGTTAGCAAAGATTATTAAAGGCAAGCATGTTGTAATAGCTGGGGCTGGGCCTTCAATAATTGAAGATTTGGAAAGTATTAAAAAAATAGAAAGAAAGAAGTTGGTATTTATTACATGTGATGGGGCAACAAAGGCCTTTTTGGAGGTCTTTGAAGAGCCTCCTGATATAATAGTAACAGATTTGGATGGTTTTCCTAAGGAACAAGTTTTATGTAACCAGCATGGAAGTATAATTGTAGTTCATGCTCATGGAGATAACAAAGAACAAATAATTACATATGTGCCAAAATTAAAAAATGTTATAGCAACCACGCAGGTTAAACCTAAAGAAAAAGTTTATAATTTTGGCGGATTTACAGATGGTGATAGAGCTGCATTTATTGCAGGAGCCTTTGAACCTTTAACTATTACATTAGTAGGTATGGATCTTACAGAAGAAGTAGGCAAATATTCTAAACAAATAATTTTTGATAGAACTAAAAAAATATCTAAATTAAAAATTGCTAAAGAATTATTAGAATTATTTGCAACAAGAGCCAGAAAAGTTTATAAAAAAATAGGTCTTTATAACTTAACTAAAGAAGGAGAAAATATAGAAGGATTCGATAAAATAAATGTTAAAGATTTCGTTAAAATAATTTATAAATATTAAATTTTTTTATGAAAATAAAGTTCTGAAAACATGAATAAAATTTATAGGATTCTTTAAAAGTTTATATCCTTTTATTCTAAATCCTATATTTAATTTATCTAAAATACTCATTTGTTTTATTACAGGAGCTATAGACATATGTTCAGTTAAACCTTTTTGTAATAATTCATTTCTTTTATTATTAGATTTGAAGAATTTAGCTACTTTTATCCATTTATATTCCAAATCCTTACCCCATAAAATTTGCTTAACAGCCCATTCTATATTAAATATTTTACCAAATTCTTTTTTCCATTCTTTTTCATATAATTTAGTTCCTTTTTCAGAGAAATTCTTATTTGTTAGTAAAATATCAAAAACTCTAGCAGCTATTTCTCCACTTTTTAAAGAAAAATAAATTCCTTCCCATGTAACAGGGTCAGCAAAACCTGCTGCATCTCCTATTACAACAAATCTATTACCATAGGTTTTTTCTAAGGGCTTATTGGGATTTAAATGAGCTAAAAATTCCCTATTATATATTGGTAATACTTTTAATTCTTTAATTTGCTTTGAAACAATAGGATTATGTTTTAAAAATTCTTTAAATCTTAAAGTGACTTTTTCTCCTTCCATTCTATCAGTTATACCAATGGATAAACCTTCTTTTTTTGGAAAAATCCATCCATAACTATAAGATGAATATCTTGAATCTACAATGAAGTTAAAGCTATATTTTATGCTTTCATCCAAATTTTCAATATTCCCTACAAATTCCGATTGAAGAGATATTAGATATTCAGTAGGTTTCAATCCGAGCTGCATTAATAAATCTGGTCTTATACCAAAAGCTCCAATAAGAAGTTCTCCTTCATATTCTTTCATTAACCCTTTATTATCACATTTAACTCTTACACCATGTTTATCTATATGGATTTTCTTAGCAACAGTATTGTATACAACTTCTGAACCATGATCTTGAGCTCTATCTCTTATCCATTGATCAAGTTCACTTCTATAATATGAATATCCTATTACTTCGCTTTTTTGAGCGGAAATAACTTCATTTTCTCCAATAAATATGTTTACTCCTTTGATTTCCCTTTCTACAATTTTTAATGGATTGCCTAAAATTGATAATAACTTAATTGAACGTAGTGGAGTACCTCCTGAACATACTTTATACCTATTTTTTGAGCCAGCTTCTATGACAATTACCTTATAACCTTTTTGAGCTAAAATACCTGCACTTAATGCTCCTCCAGGACCTCCGCCTATTACTATTGTATCGTATTTCAATTTTTCTTAACAAAAGAATATTTACGAAAATAAATAACTATTATCGTAATTACTCTATTTTAAAAATCTGTCTTAAATCTTGTTCTAAATCTGAAGTTTAACTTTCCCACAAAATTCTGACTTCCTCCCCGCCTTGAAAAGGTCGAGGGTTCCCTTTTCAAAACGATTCATCGTTCCCATCATCGATTCGGAATTACATCTCTCATTTGGTGAGCAGTAAGGTGGCACAGAGAACCACCCCCATTTATTTTTCTCAGGATCCCGAAATTGGATAAAATGGGGATCCTCATTGAAAAACAAAATAAAAAGTTTGCTGTATACTGGATGCTTCTCCCTCAGTCCCATAAAGCCCTCAATCGAGCTGGGGAGAAGCGTTACTGCCATGCTTAATAAAAAATTTCTTTTAAAATATTTAAATCTTTCATCCCCGCCCTAAAGGGCGAGGCTTTCATTTTTTTGTAAACAAATTATTTTATTTTATAAAGATCCTTTAAAAACACTAAAGCGAATTCATCAGCAAGTTTTTCTGTTCCTTTATGCTTGCCCATTTTAAATCTTATAACATGATAAAATTCATGCAAAACAATAAAGGGATTTCGCATATATTCTTCTTTTTTAAAATATATGGTATTCCTAAAAGGATCATAAACAGCTAAGGCAAAGCTTTTTCCCTTTGGTAATCCTATTTTGATTTTAGGAGGTTTAACTTTGTAAAAATCAGATAATATATTTATCGCTTCTTCAGTTTTTCCTTCTAAAATTAAATTAATTATTTCGTTTTTATTAAGCA
>JAVVGB010000026.1:0-15551 GCA_032249315.1 Thermoproteota archaeon | reverse complement strand
TTGATCCAAAACCTGGACCAAGGTCTATTGAAGAACTTGAAAATGTTGAAATAATATCTAATAGCGTTTGCTTAGCAGATGAAAATGTTAAAATGAAGCATGGCCCTGTTCCACAAGCTGCTTATGTTTCAAAGATATTGTCCCAAAAAGTTGCATTGATAGACATGACCAAAAATCCTTTGGAAACAGCAAAAGGAATTAAAGAAATGATGGAAAAACTGAACATAGATTTATTATTTGGTATAGATGTTGGAGGTGATGTTTTAGCTACAGGATATGAGAAAAACCTTAGATCACCTTTAGCAGATTCTTTTATGCTTTCAGCTTTATCAAAAATAGAGAACTCAATTCTAGGAATTTTTGGAATAGCCTGCGATGGTGAATTAAGAAAAGAGGAAGTAGAAGAAAGAATATCGGAAGTTGCAAAAATTGGAGGCTATATTGGAGCTATAGGTATGTTTAAAGAAGCTTTGGAAATAATGGAGAAGTTGAGTGAAGGAATGTATAGCGAAGCTAGTAAACTGCCTATCGAAGCTTCCAAAGGATATAGAGGAATAGTTAAAATAAGAGAAGGAACAAGAGAGGCTAATGTTACAATAGAGGCTACAATAACTTATTACCTAGATCTAATTAAGGCATACGAGATTTCTCCTTTAGCTAAATCTGTAGTAAATGCAAAAAGCTTAGATGAAGCAAATGAAATTCTTCATAAAAATTTCAACTTGTTTACAGAGCTAGATTTTGAAAGAGAAGCTTATAAAAGAAAGACAACTTCATATAGGGATATCTATAAAATTTAAATTTTAAGATAGTTTTAAATTTATAAAAAAAAAATTAAGAATTATATGATTACAACAAGATTCGCTGGATTTTTGCTATTTCTAGGAATACTACAGTTTATTTTATTAATGAAAATAAGCGAATTCATTTATCCAAATTATAGTGTGGCTAAAAATTTTATAAGTGACCTTGGTTCATTCAAAGCAAATACATTTATTATATTCAATAGCTCCGTAATTATTTTGGGAATATTAGCTACAGTTGTAGGTTATATTCTTTATTTAAATACCAAGAAAATATTTTCAATTGTTTTAATAATAGCAGGAATAGGAGGAATAGGCGTGGGTGCTTTTCCTGAAGAAATGGGAATTTTGCATAGTTTATTTTCACTCATAGCCTTCCTTTTTGGAAGTATAGCAGCTATATTAGGTTTTACAATCACAAAATCATACTTAAAAATATTTTCACCAATCCTAGGATTAACTTCATTGATTTCTTTAATTTTGTTTATTTTAAGAATAGATCTAGGTTTAGGTATCGGAGGAATTGAAAGGATGATTGTTTATCCCTTTTTGCTTTGGGGCTTGGCTTTTTCAGGATATTTAATGAAAGAATGAAAAAACCTTACTTAATAATTTTTTCTACGATGACAATAGATGGAAGAATAGCTAGCAAAACATGGTTCTCGCAATTAAGTTGTCCAAAAGATTTGGAAAGATTGCATAAATTAAGAGCTGAGACAGGGGCAGTAATGGTAGGAGCTGAAACGGTAATAAAAGACGATCCTTCACTGAGATTAAAATATATAAAAGGAGAAGATCCGTATAAAATCATCATAGATGGCTCATTTAGAGTACCAATCAATGCAAGAGTTTTTACCATAAATCCAGAAAAAGCAATATTGTTTACTTCAAAATTTGTAGATGAAGAAAAAATTAAACTTTTGAAAGAAAAAGGTGTTAAAGTATTCCAGCTCGAAGATAAAGTCTTCAACTTAATTTTGGTAATGGAAAAACTGTATGATTTAGGAATAAAGAAAGTGATGGTTGAGGGAGGGGGAATACTTAATTGGAATTTGTTGGTTTCCAAAGTCGTTGATGAATTAAGAGTAACAATTTCACCCTATGTTTTTGGTAAGGGAAGGAGCATATTTGATGGAGAAGGATTTAGCGATACTACGGAGAGCCCAAAATTTGAATTAACGAAATTTGAAATATGTGAATGCAAGAATGAAGTTCATTTAGTTTACAAAGTTAATTATTAGTTAGCTTCATTCCGTTAATATAAACATCAACTATGTGACTTACATCCATTCTTTTTATTAAAGTTAACAGTTTATTATAAGACTTTTCCAGCTCAATTTTATCATTATTGATGATTATGAAGTCTGCTGGAAATTTTTCTTTTATGACACCTCCTTTAAAATTGAACAACTTATATCCATTCAATGTTGCCCACCTAAAAAGTTCTTTGCTATAATCATTTCTATCATATTTTCTTAAATAAAGAATTAGCATTTCTAATTCTTTCCAAACATATGGAGAAACCCAGGCTAAATTATCAGTTCCTATTGCAACATTTACTTCTTCTTTTAAGAAACTTATTACATCAGGAAATCCTACATTAAACCAAAGATTTGAACGCGGACATAATACTGCAAATTTATTTAAATTTTTAATTTCTCTAATTTCTTCAATAGTTAAATACGTACAATGAACAAAAGCTATAGGATCCAGATATTCTAATGCCAACCAAAAATCTTTGTTATCATGATTTATCTTTGTTTCGCTTACATGAATATGAATAGGCTTATCTTTAAATTTTTCTTTAATAAGAATCATCTCATTTTTATCGTAGGTAAAAGAATCAGGTATTCCAAGACCATCGCAAATACTATATAACTTATCAAGTTCTTCTTCAATATTAATTTTAGAAGGTCTTCCCAGTATTATATAATTTTGTAAAAATTTCTCTGTAGCTTCACTAACTCCTTTATATCCTCCTTCAACAAAATCAGCAACAATGGAATGCCCAAAGCTTAAAATATTTTTTATCCATTTTATTCTAGAAGCCTTCAGTATTTTTTTATCTATTTTTTCCAGCATTATATGCTTTAAACCACTAGGAGGCTTAACCAGTTCTTCTAGGGTTAAGTTGTAGCCTAGATCAGGAAAATATGCATCGCCTGAATGAATATGAGCATTAACTAAAGGAGGAATTAAAATTAATGAAGGAAAATTCCCCTGCTTTCCATACTCAATTTTGTTTATAACTCCATTTTTAACTTCAATTAAGACATTCTCATAAAATTGAAAATCTTCTAATAAAGCAAATCTAACCTTTAATTCAAACCCTCTTTCTAAATCTAAATCTTTCATCCTTGATTAACCTAAAGTAAGAGCCAAATTTTTCTTCGCTCCATTCAATTTTCTCTAATGGAATATCGCCTTCTTCGTTTATATCTTTAAAGACTCTGATTATAGAGTATGTTGTGGTTCGTTGCGCAGGTATTCTTTTAGCATCAAAAATTAATCTTCTTATTTCTTTAGGAGACATATACTGACCAAACTTTGCTCCTGCAGTAGAAGAAATGCTTTCGTTTATTAATGTTCCTCCAAAATCATTGGCACCACAACTTAATAAAAACTGAGCAAATTTCGGCCCTTCCTTTACCCAAGAAACTTGAAGATTTTTTATGTAATTATTCAATACCAATCTTGAAGTAGCATATAAAGCTATTATTTCTTCTCCCGTAGGACCTGCTTTAATATTATTAACCAATTTATACTTATACATTGGAGCTTCCTCATATACGAAGCTTAGTGGAACAAATTCAGTAAATCCTTTTGTTTCTTTTTGTATTTCCCTAAGAATTAACAAATGTTTAGCTCTATGGATTTCGTTTTCAACATGACCATACATAATAGTAGAAGTAGAAGGAATTCCTAATTTATGCGCTGTCTTTATTATTGTAACCCATTCATTTGTGGATATTCTTCCTGGAGATATTAACTTTCTTATTTCATCATCTAATATTTCAGCAGCTGTACCAGGAATTGTATCTAAACCTGCTTCTTTCAGAATTTTTAGAAATTCATCATAACCCAATTTAGATAAATGAGTTCCATACCATATTTCAACAGGAGAGAAAGCATGTATGTGTATATTCGGTACTTCTTTTTTTATTTCTCTTATAAGTTTAGGATAAAATTCCCAGTCTAATTTCGGTGGCAAACCTCCTTGAATACAAACTTCTGTTGCACCTAAATGATAAGCTTCCTTAGCTCTTCTAACAACTTCTTCTATAGGCAAAAAATAAGTTTCTTCACTTCTAAAATCTCTACTGAAAGCACAAAAACCACAATTCATAATACAAACATTTGTAAAGTTAATATTTCTGTTAACAACATATGTAACTATATCACCAACAGTTTCCTTTCTTAAATAATCTGCAGCTAAACAAATTAAATACAGATCAATTCCTCTACACTTTAAAAGTCTTTCTACTTCGTCAAGATAAAGATCTTTGTTTGATAAAGCCCTTTCTACTATAGCTACAACCTCAGGATCAGCAATCTTTTCTATATTTTCGATCTTCATATTATTTTTTCATTAACGTATCCATCTTTATCAACAAGTTTTAATGAAACTTCTCTTACTTTTTGAGATAAGAAACCTTCTTTATTTAAATATTCAGGATAAACAGGTAATCTCTGTTTTAAAACAAAGCCTTCCTTAGCTAGTCTTTTTCTTAAAATTTCTATATGAGGCCAAGGTTTTTCAGGATTAACATAATCTATTGTTAAAGGAGATATTCCGCCTAAATCATTTATTCCTGCTCTAACAAGCTTTTCAACTTCGTTATATAAATTAGGAGGAGCTTGGAGATTCATTTCTCCTAAAATTATCCTCGAAATTGCTAATAGTTTTAAAAAGTATTCCTCTGAAGGAGGAGGATGATTTTCCATCCTTATTCCCTTCTTTGGCATAAAGGGCTGGATTATTACTTCTTGTATATGTCCATATTCTTCATGTAACTTTTTAATTAAAAAGATTGAGTAAATAGCCTCTTCGACTGTTTCACCTATACCTACTAGTATTCCTGTAGTAAAAGGTATTTTTAGTTTTCCAGCTTCTTCAATCATTTTAATTCTTAGCTTAGGATTCTTGCTGGGGGCTAGCTCATGAGGCATACCTTTTTCCATTAGCCTTTCACTTGCATTTTCAAGCATAAGACCCATGCTTGGATTACTTTCCTTCAATTTAGCCATTTCATACCTACTAAGAATTCCAGCATTTGTATGGGGTAATATTCCCAAATTTAGCAAAATTTCTGAAATGTAAAAAAGCCATTCTGAAGTACTCTTGAATCTTTTACTATTTAAAAAAGTCAATGCTTCTTTATATCTACCTTCAGGCCTCTCGCCTGTCATTAAAAGAGCTTCGGTGCATCCAAGTTCTATACCTCTTTTAGCAACGTTAATTATTTCATCAATTTCTAAATATCTTCCTCCTTCATTTGGCTCTTTTCTATAAAAGCAATAATAACATATATCTCGACACAAATTTGTTACCGGTATGAAAACCTTTCTTGAATAAGATATAATATTCCCTTTATAGTGATCTCTGATCATAGAAGCAATTTCAAAAATTTTTTCATCATCCATTTGATTATAAATTAGCAAAGCTTCTTTTGGAGTAATATTTTTTGATAATATTAAAGCTTCTTTTAAATTCATTTATGAAATTATTAAACTATAACAAATTTATTTTTTCCTTTCTAAAAACATCTTCATTTTAAATTTTGCTGAGCTTTCTAATACCATTTCAGAAAGTTCACTTATAGTTTCCTTCAAATTTTGCAAACGATACTTTGCAAGCCATTTCTTTATTACAATAATAGAGTTTAAATCAATGTATGAAATCATTTTCGATATTTCCAATATTTTTTCTTTGATCTTTTCTCTTTCTACGATATAATCTACCAATCCTATTTTTTGCGCTTCTTGTGCGTCTATTTCTTCACCTGAAAAAATTAACCTTGTTATTCTCTTCCCCAAAACAAAGTAACCTATTGCTAAAGCTACTGGTGGAATTAAGGAAAGCCTAGCTTCTGGAATTGAAAATTTAGCTTCTGGAACAGAAATTACAATATCAGCTAACAATAAAATTTCACAACCTCCTCCATAAGCTAAACCATTTACTGCAGCGATAACTACTTTATTTAAATTAATTAAATTTAATGCAGCTTCATATAAACTATTAAAAAACTCAATAGCTTCCTTTCTATCTTTCAAATTATACATTGCTTGAATATCATCGCCTGCTGAAAATGCACGCCCTGTACCAGTTATTACAAGAATTTTGTCTTCATTTTTATTCGAAATTTTCAAAGCTTCAGAAATCTCATTCCAACCTTCTTTATCTAATGCGTTTAGCTTTTCAGGTCTATTTAAAATTATCCATGATATTCCTTCTTCACTTTTAAACAATATTCTTGAAAAATTGTTCATAATTAAAATTGTCTTATAATGATAATTAACTTTCATATTTTAACGATCGAATTCCTTCTGCCCTAAAGGGCAAAACTTTATTTTATATAAGATTTAAGCTTATTAAAAACTTAAATATTCTTAATATATGCGAAAAATATTTAGCTTGATAATCGTTCTGCTCATTGTTTTATCACTATTTAAATTAAACATGCCAATAAAAGCTCAGAGCGATAATTACTTATTATTTCAAAGATTTTACAGCGAAGAAGAAGCAAAAAATAGCATAAAAATAGGTGGAGATAACGGCGGTGCAGATCTGTTGCTTAATCCCATAAGCAATTTTGTTAATGACACAAACATTGGTTATTATGAAGCTAAGAAAGGAAGAATATATACTATTTTAATAAACCCTGTTCCAAAAAACATAAGCGGAAAATTTAATCCTTTTGAATATAAGGAAATAAGGTATGCAGTTAATTTCATAGCAGAAAGACAATGGTTTAAGAATGTTTTGTTAAAAGGCTATGCTAAGGAAACTTTCTCTCCTATAAATGAATATGATGCAGATTGGATAAAAGTAGCAGATATAATAGAAGGAAAGAATCTTAAAGATAATATAACTTTAGCAGAAAATATAATAAATAAAACTTTAACTAGTTTAAATATTAAAAAAATAAATGGATATTGGTATTATAATAATGAAACAATAAAAATTAAAACAATATTTATAAATAATGATCCAATAAGATATAATTATACTTTACATATTTCTAATATTCTTAAAAATTTAGGATTTGAAGTTGAAAATATTAATTTAACTTCAAGCGAAGCTAGAAATTTAGTTTATAACAACGATCCAAAAGATTTAAAATGGAATTTATATGTTGAAGAATGGAATATATATGAAAATTTAAGATATTCAGAATTTAAAGTAGCACAGTTTTATGCAAGTTGGTATGGTTTTATGCCAGGCTGGAATATCCAAAAATTCTGGAATTATTTGAATTCTACAATAGATGATTTATCAGCTAAACTCTTAATAGGAGATTATTTAGATGAGAAAGAAAGAGATAAGATTTTAAGAAAAATAATTCAAATGGGAATTGAAGAAGCCGTAAGAATATTTGTAGCACAGAGAAGCGAAATTTACGTTTATAATAAAAATAGAGTTGAAGGTATAATTAATGACCATACAACTGGATTTGCAAATAAGATTAATTTCCTTAGCATTAAACCAAAAATAAATAAAGATAAACCTTTGGTAATAGCTTATTTGCAAAAAATAGATGATTCATGGAATCCTGTTGGAGGTTTTTTAGATTTTTCAAACAACTTAATATTTAATTTGATTTCAGATTCTTCTTACTTAAGAAATCCATATAATTCAACATTAATTCCTTGGAGAATAAAAGCTGAAGTCTTGAATTCTTCAAACAAACCAATGTTTAACGTAGATTCTGCTATATATTGGGATACGAAAGAGAAAAAATGGAAATATGTTCAAAAAGATACTAAAGTAAGAAGCATAATAAAATTCGAAATAATTTATAGTAAATGGCAAGATGGAAGCGAAATGAATTTATACGATATTTTATATTGGTTTTATTTCCTTTGGGAATGGAGCGATAAAGCAGATGCGCTAGATTACAAATACAGCAAATATGTTGAGGCGTTTTTCAAACCTTTCATTAGTTTAATAAAAGGAATTAAAATTATCAACGAAACAACATTAATTATTTATTCTAATTACTATCATTTTGATAAAAATGAGTTATCTTATATTTTCCCTCTATGGACTAGTATACCATGGCAAATTTTATTAGCTACAGAAGAGCTTTTTATTGAAGGAAAAACTTCATGGTATAAAGAGGAAGCTAAAGAGTTAGGAATAAATTGGCTAGATTTGTTAAATTCTACACAAAGCAATTGGATTAGCATAATATTATCTAATTTTAAAAACAGAAGCTATGTTCCAGAAGCCTTATACGAAGGAGTAATAACTCCAATATCTTTGGAAGAAGTAAATAAAAGATACGATAATACAATAGTTTTTATAGAAAATTATAAACATGCTTTGATTTCCAATGGTCCTTTCAAATTAGAAAAAGAAAATGGCATATTAAAATTATCATTAATTAAAGAATATATAGTTCCAATAAAAGATTTAAATAAAACTATAAAATATATAAAAATAAATATTAAAGATGTTAAATTATCCAAAGCTTTAATAAAAGGAGATAAACAAGAAATTTTAATAAATATTACAACAAATTTAGAAAATTTAAATGAAAATTATTTTAAATTATTTTATATCATTCAACATGTTAGTGGCAAAATAGCTTTTGTTTCTTATGCTAATTTTACTAATGGTATATTTAAAATTGAATTTAGCACTTCAAATATGGAAGCTGGATTATGGTATGTTAAGTTATATTGTTATACCATATTTTCTTCAATACCTTCCATTCAATCTGAATATTTTGTTATAATTGGAACAAATACGAACAACACTATCACTAATTATACTACTACTCAAAATCGAACAACCGAAACTAGTATAATAACAATATTATCACCTACAACTACAATAAGTGAAACTACTACAACTACAACGCCATATGAAAGGCCTACAATAGATTATCCTACTATAATTATAATAATTCTTTTAATAGCAATTGGTATTACAATATTTTTAATTTTTAGAAAAAAAATATTTTGATCTTTTTGCTTCTTCTAATAGTAGACTTATGTTCTTACAATCTGATGCCTGCAAAGGTTTGAAGCAGCAAAGCTGTTAGGAAGAAGCCATACCAAATAATTCCTACGATAATAATGAACGTAGTTATTGGATGAGGTCTAAGATCTTTAGGTAAAAATTTGTAATCAACAATTACTTGTAATATGTAACCTATCAATAAAGCAAAGAGACCTAGATTAGCACCTAAAGCTATTAGCACGAAAGGCTGGGCTACGCCAAAGCCTATTGAGGCTATCATAAGTATTACAGCAATTGCAAATTCAAGATAAAGAACTGTATAATATAGTCTTCTTGGATCTTCTTTAGCAAATGATCTAACTTTCTTGCTAGCAATCCAGAAACAATCGGTTATTACTCGGCTTGTAGAGTCCATAAGACCGAATTGGGTACCAAACAGTATCCAGAAACCACCAAATAATATTATAAACCATGCTACTACACCAAGTACATCAGCTAAAGCTGCAGCTTGGGCTGAGGCTACAGCAAAACCAGTAAGCTTTAAGCCTTTAGGAGCAAGTAATCCATATGCTAAAACACTGGTCATTATTACAGTTATGAATGTTAGAAGTGACATTATTATCCATGAATCTATTTTGGCTACCTTCTCCCATTCTTTCCAGCGTTTTAAATTTTCCTCGTTAATTTTGAAGGGAATTTCTTCGGTAGAGATCTTTACTTTTCTTCCTCCAATCACAGCTGATATGTAACCTACTTTTGAACCCATCCCCCATCCTTTGTCTCTAGCATAGCTGGAAAGCATCAAATTGAAAGCAAATCCTGCTGGAATATAAGCAATTGCAGCAGAAAGAGCAAACCAATCAGCTTTTTTGCCCAATGGAGATTCAGGTATAACTAGACCCTTGGCTATATCCCCCCAAGCCCAAGCTGGAGCACCTGCTATTACTCCAACAGCAACAAAAACTATAACCAATATCACAACGGGCCAATTTATAAGTTCCAATGTTCTTTGTATCTTATAACCTACATGTAATATAAATAAAGAAATAATTAGCAGTATAATGCCCCACATTAAAACAAGACTAGCATCACCAGCTCCAGGAAGTCTACCTAATTGCAAAGCAGCGATAGCAGTAGCTGAGGCAGCAGCCCAACCTGGCCAAATAACTGGAATGAAAACCATCAAAGCCCAAGCCCATGCCCACACTACTGGCTTTCCTAGCTTCATATAAGCATGCTGAATTGGTTGACCGCAGTAGATGGTATATTTCATTGATTGTGAACCAAGCACAGCTTGTACTATACAACCTATCGCTGCCATCCACATTATCCCAGCGCCAAATGCTAGTATAGCTGCTGGGAATAAAATCCATTCGCCAGCTCCTATAGACAGAGATGCTAAAATTATACCTGGACCTATAGCCTTAAAGCGTTCTGAGAATGTTCTTGGTGGTGGAGGCAGATCAAAAATATCGGAAGATTTTTCGGAAGCCATTTTTAATATAATAATTGTATTCTTATATATAAATTTTTTTATAAAAGTATGCGTTAATATACTTTCTTCGATTATCTGAATCCTACCCAAAATTATTAAAGTTAGATTTCTGATTACTTGTATTCTAGTAATCATACGAGTTTCTTATCTTATTTGATAACCGATTAGATAATTCTGAACTTAACTTGAAAATACTCAAATAGAAAATCTGAATATAAATGGAATATTTAATTAAATTATATAATGTTCTAATGAGATATTGATCAAGACATAAAATAAATAGTTTTCCAAATAGTATATCAGCCTATCAAAACAATAATTTAATAAAAAATAGAAACTATTTATTAGGTAATATGAGAGATGTTAATTCATTTTCAAATGCAAATATCTTATTGAATGAGGCAGATGAGTTATTGGAAAAAGGAGACGTGGTTCAGGCTTCTGAAAAATACTATAAAGCAGCTGAAGAAGCAATAAAGTTACTAGTAAAAACGTTAAACTTAACAAATATATTGGAGAAAGTTAAAGAAGAAGGTTATTGGAGTTTATCATCACTCCACGATGCAGTACTCCAAATATCTGAAAAACTAACCAATGAAGTATATGAATACTGGAAGTCTGCCATAATAATATTAACTGCAAACCTATCCAGAGATGTTTTAACTTTAGAAGTTGAAAATGTCAGGAAGCTTGTCAAGCTCGCAGATAAAGTTGCTAATTTTAAAATGGATTAATGAGGCAGATGAGTTATTGGAAAAAGGAGACGTGGTTCAGGCTTCTGAAAAATACTATAAAGCAGCTGAAGAAGCAATAAAGTTACTAGTAAAAACGTTAAACTTAACAAATATATTGGAGAAAGTAGCTAAGCAGAAAGTTTGGGACTCTAGATTATTATTTGATGCAGCAAGAATGATTTCTCAAGAAATTTATAATATATGGAAGAATGCATGGTATCTTCACGTCTATGGATTTCATGAAATGAAACTAAGCGATAAAGAAGTAAAACTGATTTCTAGTAATATTCACAGAATTGAAGATATATTAAATACTTATGTACCTTAAAGTTTTATCATTAACAGAAATTCTTTCTAATACTATATAAAGTTAGAGATTTGCTAGATTTTAGTAAAATTAACCGTGATACTTTTCAATAATATAAAAAAATATTAGTTGATATATCAAAAATTAAAAAATTGAAATATTAAACTTTTAAAAATTTATTTTCCTTTAAATTTAGGCTTTCTTTTTTCTAAAAAGGCTGAAACTCCTTCTATAAAGTCCTCGGTGCTAAAAAGCAAACCAAATAACGAAGATTCTAAAGCTAATCCTGACCAAAGATTTGATTCTAAGCCAAACTTAACTGCATATTTCGCTGCTAACAATGCAAGAGGAGGTTTTTCTGAAAGTTTTAAAGCAAATCTTCTTGCTTCATTTAACAATTCATCATGAGGAACTACTTTGTTAACCAATCCTAGATTTAAAGCTTCTTTTGCAGGTATCCTTTCTCCTGTATATATTATTTCCTTAGCTTTTCCTTCACCTATTAGTCTTGGGAGTCTTTGGGTTCCGCCAGCTCCAGGAATTAAACCTAGATTAATTTCAGGTTGTCCCAATTCTGCTAATTCAGAAGCTATTCTAAAATCGCAAGCCATTGAAAGCTCCAATCCTCCTCCTACAGTATAACCATTTAAAGCTGCTATAACAGGTTTTGTGTATAGCTCAATTTTATTAAACAGTTCTTGAAATCTTCTAACATAAACGGCTCCTAAAAAAGGAGTAACTCCTTGAAAAGCTGTAATATCTGCACCCGCACAAAAAGCTCTTCCTGTTCCTGTTATTATTAAAACACGTATTTTATCATTTAATTCCAATTCATCAAGTACTTGAGATAATTCCTTTATCATTTCCATATTTAAAGCATTAAGCCTTTCTGGTCTATTTAGATAAATCCAAGCTATAGGTTCTTCAATTCTTAATATTATTGTAGAAAGCTTTCTTTCTTCAACTTTTCCATATTCATAAAATCCTTTACCACTTCTAACACCAATTCTTCCTTCATTTACCATTTGAATTAATAAAGGATCAGGTGAATATTCTTCCCATCCTTTTTCTCTTTTAACTTCTTCAAGAATTTTTACCACATTGTCAATTCCAAATTCATCAGCATATTCAAATAATCCTTTAGGATATCCTAAACCTAATTTACATGCTTTATCTATATCTTCCTTGCTTGCAATTCCTTCCCTTAGCATCCAAGAAGCTTCATTTATAGCTAAAGCTATTATATATAAAGGATTTAATTTTTCTGATTTTTCCTTAGGTAGCTCAGGTTTTACAAACTTTCCAGGAGCAGGATAAACATAGAAACCTTTTCCTGTTTTAACACCGTATTCTCCAGCTTTAAATTTTTCTATAAAAAGATTACAACCATGAACCTTAAAACCTCTTTCTATTAAAACTTGAAGAACATAATAGAATATATCTATACCACTATAATCAGCTAATTCAAAAATTCCCATCGGAAATCCTAACTTATATCTAGCCGTTGAATCAACTTCTATGATATCAGCTTTTCCATCCAATACAATATTGCAAGCTGAATTGAAGACCCTTGCAAGAATTCTATTAACGATGAAACCTGGGATATCTTTGTTTACAATAACTGTTTGCTTTCCAAATTTTTTAGCTAATTCGTTTGTAACATGAACTGTAAAATCGCTTGTATCTTTACCTCTTATTATTTCAACTAAAGGCATTAAAACAGGAGGATTAAAGAAGTGCATACCTACAACTTTATCTGGTCTTTTAGTAGCATCAGCAATTTCTGTTATAGGTAAACTACTTGTATTCGTAGCCAATATTGTATGAGAAGGAGCATGCTGATCCATTAATGAAAATACTCTTTTCTTTTCATCCAACTTTTCTATTATAGCTTCGATTACAAAGTCTGCATCTTTAACAGCTTCAATAAGATTTGTTGTTAAAGAAATTCTTGAAAGAATTGTTTCAACATTTTCTTTTATTTGGCCTTTTTCATGAAGCTTGCTTAAGCTCCATTGTATTTTACTAAGAGCATTTTTTAATATTTCATCAGAAATATCTACTACAGCAACTTTGTAGCCAGCAATTGCTGCTAATTCAGCTATTCCATGACCCATCGTTCCTGCTCCTATTACTGTAATCTTTTTTATTTCAAAGCTCATATTATATCAATAGTTGCACCAAATATATTCCTAATTAACATTCTTACAAGCGTTATCCTTTGAATTTCATTCGTTCCTTCATATATTGTTGTTATTAATGAATCTCTCAGATATCTTTCTATTCCTGTTTCCTTATCTACACCATATCCTCCATGGATCTTTATAGCTAAAGAAGAAGCTTTTTCTGCTATTTCTGTAACATACATTTTAGCCATTGAAGCTGCCAATAAATATTCAGGAGAATTTTTATCTGCAAGTGTTGCTGCCCAATATGTTAATAATCTACATGCTTCCAATTCAGTAAGCATATCAGCTATTTTAAAAGCTATTCCTTCAAAGGAAATTATAGGTCTTTCAAAGGCATATCTTTGAAGAGAATAATTTAAAGATTTTTCAAAAACTCCTTGAATGATTCCTAATGCTTGTGCAGCTATACCTAATCTTCCATGATCATAAGTTGTAACTGCTATTTTAAATCCTTCACCTTCCTTTCCTAAAAGATTCTCTTCAGGAACTTTAACATTATCAAGAATAATTTCATAAGGCTGTTCTCCTCTTAATCCTATTACATTTATTTTTGAACCAATTTTAAATCCTGGATAATCCTTTTCAACTATAAAAAATGATAAACCTTTCCATCTTTCTCTTTTACTTGGAGGTGGAGAAGTTCTTGCAGAAACAACAAAATATTGAGCTTTTCCTGCTCCAGTTATAAAAATTTTTCTACCGTTTAGAATCCAATAATTTCCTTCTTTTCTTGCAGTAGTTTGAATTCCAGCTACATCGCTTCCTGCTCCAGGCTCGGTATTTGCATGGGCAGCAAAAACTTCTCCTTTTGCTACAGGAGGTATATATTTCTTTTTTTGTTCTTCATTTCCAAACAGTAAAACAGGTGTGGTAAATAAATGATTTACGCCAAAAACTATAGCAAAAGCTGGACATACACGGGAAATTTCTTCAATTAATATTACCAATTCCAATGCACCTCCTCCTTGTCCTCCATATTCAGTTGGTATTCCTATACCTGGAAAGCCTAATTCTTTAGCTCTTTCTATAAGTTCTTCTGGAAATTCATTTTTTTCTTCAATTTCTTTTACTCTTGGCTCAAGTTCTTTTTCTACAAATTCTCTAACAGTTTTTCTAAAGACTTCATGTTCCTCTTTTAATATTACATTAAAATCTAGAATACTTTTAAAGGGAAACATAAATACTATTACTTATACAAATTAAAAAATTTTAATTTCTTTTTTTATTTTAAAAATATGAGAATTGGTTTAATTTTATTTTTAATTTTAAATTTGATAGGAATCTTTCTCACTTTATATTTAACTGATCTAACTTTGAAAGCTAAAAGTGCTTGTCCATTGGATTCATTTATTTCATGTGAGAAAATATTAAATAGCGAGTATTCTTATTTCTTAGGTATACCTTTGGCTTTATATGGTACTTTTGGCTTCATAGGTTTAACTATTCTTTATTTTTATAAAAGGTTCGCATATTTGATCTGGGGACTATTAGGAATTGGAGTAATAGTTTTTTTACAATTCTTACAAATTTTTATATTAGAAGCATATTGTATCTATTGTGCTTCTTCACATGCGATATTTATTTCTTCTTTTGTTTTAGGTTTTAAAATAAAAACTTAATATTGAAATGGTATATTATGAGATTTTCTTGGATTATTAACGATAAATTAGCCGCAAGCAATATAATAAGAAATGAAAAAGAAATAAGGGAATTGAAGAAAAAAGGTATTACGAATGTTGTTTGTTTAGTTGAAGAACATGAACTGCCTTTTAGAAATGTAAAAGAATACGAGGAAATTTTAAGCAAGTATGGAATTGAATTGAAGCATTTTCCTA
>JAVVGB010000025.1:0-16413 GCA_032249315.1 Thermoproteota archaeon | reverse complement strand
CGATAATAATACCTGAGATCATTTTAGCTGCAATAATATTTGCATTGTATCCTTCCTATAGAGCGACAAAAATTGAGCCTGCTGTAGCTTTAAGATATGAATAAATATTTATTTTTTCTAAAATATTTTGATGGAAGAAAAGAAGGAAGAAATTGTAAGACCTAGAATTGTTGCAAAGAAATGTGAATACCACGGAATATTACTTTTCTGGTGCACTATATGTGGTAAATCAGTTTGTCGGTATTGTGAGCCAAATCATCAAATTGAACATTTTCTTCCTAAAATAAGATAAGTTTATAATACAATTTATAAATAGGATGTAATTTGATCTCTATAAAAAATTCTTCAAATGCTTCAGATATTAAAAGAAAGATAAGAGAATCGATATGGAATTTGATGGAAGAGAAGAACATTGCAAAATTTCCAAGACCTGTTCATGGCAGAATACCAAATTTTGTGGGAGCAGAAAAAGCTGCAAAACTATTAATAAATTGCGATTTCTTTGACAAAGCTAAGGTTGTAAAAGTTAATCCTGATTCGCCTCAACAACCTGTAAGGGAATTTGTTTTAATGTATGGAAAAAAGTTAATAATGCCTACTCCAAGAATTAAAGAAGGTTTTATTTTATTAGAACCTTCTAATATTCCTTCTAAATTTTATAGGGATGCATCAACAATTAAAGGAGCATTTAAATTTGGCCAAAAAGTTCATCCTAAAGATTTACCTAAAATAGACTTAATAGTTTTAGGCTCAGTTGCTGTTTCATTTAAAAACGGAGCAAGAATAGGAAAAGGGGAGGGATACGGAGAATTGGAATATGGAATACTTATGGAATATGGTAAAATAGATGATAATGTTACTATAGTTACAACTGTTCATGAGGTACAATTAGTAGAAGAAATTCCTGTTGAAGCTTATGATGTAAGCGTAGATTATATTATAACTCCTGAAAGAATAATAAAAGTAATTGAAAGGCATTCTAGACCAAAAGGAATAATTTGGGAACTTTTAAATGGGGATAAAATAAAAGAAATACCTTTACTTTTGGAATTAAAAAATTTAAAAAATAAAAATATTTTATTTATTTAAAAATGTATAAGTAATTATATATATATTTTTACATTTAATTAAAATAATTTTAAATACTCAGATAAGTAAGATATAATTATGGCTAAGGTAATTTCTCAAGGTTTTGTAAAAGATTATATGCGAAGAAATGTTTATTATGTAGATTTTAATGCGACAGTTTATGAAGCATCAAAAATTATGAAAGCCCATGATGTTGGTAGCGTAATAGTAAAATTAAATGATCAGCCCGTTGGAATAGTAACAGAAAGAGACATACTTTTAAAAGTTATAGGAGAAGGTAAAGATCCAAAAAAAGTTAAAGTTGGAGAAATAATGTCTTCACCTTTAATTACGGTCAAAGCTGATGATACTATTGAAGAAGCTTTAAAAAAGATGAGTATTTATGGTTTTAGAAGATTACCTGTCGTTGGAAAAAATGGTAAAATTGTGGGTATGTTTGCTCAAAGATTTTTAATAAGACCTACAGAAGAGGAGCTTAAGCTAAGAGCAAGTCTTCCATCAGAAATTTCACCTAAATTTCATGAGTTTTACTCTGGAAAAATAGAAGTTATTCCAAAGGTTCAAATTACTTCATATAAAGACTTTGCAATTTGGTATACACCTGGTGTAGCTTCACCTTGCAAAGAAATCTCAAAAGATCTATCAAAAGTATTTTCTTATACAAATAAGGGAAATACTGTAGCTGTTATTTCAGATGGTTCAAGAACATTAGGATTAGGCGATATAGGTCCATATGCTTCTTTACCTGTAATGGAAGGTAAGGCTTTACTATTTAAATATTTAGGAGGTATAGATGCCTTTCCTATAACTCTTAATGTTAAAGATCCTGATAAAATAATTGAAGTAGTAAAAGCAATAGAACCTGTATTTGGAGGTATAAATTTAGAAGATATTGCTACACCTAAGTGTTTTTATATTTATGAAAGATTATATGAGGAATTAGATATTCCAGTTTGGCATGACGATCAACATGGAACTGCTTTAGTTACACTTGCAGCATTAATAAATGCTTTAAAAATTGTAGGCAAAAAGCATACTGATATTTATGTTACTTTAATAGGAGCAGGAGCTGCCAATTATAGAATAGCTAAAATATTAATAGCTTATGGTATAAAGCCAGGAAATATTATTTGTGTAGATTCTAAAGGAATTTTAAATAAAAATAGATTGGATGTTAAAGAAGAAAATCCCTATAAATGGGAACTTTGTAATATTACAAACGAAGAAAATAGAGAAGGAGGAATACCTGAAGCAATGAAAGGAAGCGATGTAGTAATCGCAATGTCAAGACCTGGTCCAGGAGTAATAAAGCCTGAATGGATAAAGTTAATGAATGATAATGCAATAGTTTTTGCTTGTGCCAATCCTGTGCCAGAAATATGGCCATGGGAAGCTAAAGAAGCTGGAGCAAGAATTGTTGCAACAGGAAGAAGCGATTTTCCAAATCAAGTTAATAATTCCTTAGGATTTCCAGCGGTTTTCAGAGGAGCATTAGAAGTTTTAGCTAAAAAAATAACAAATGAGATGTTAATAGCCGCAGCAGAAGCTATTGCTAAGGTAGCTGAAGAATATGAGATAAATGAAGATTATATAATTCCTACAATGGAACAAGAAGAAGTTTATATTGAAGAAGCTTTAGCTGTTGCTTTAAAGGCTCAAGATATAGGTGTAGCAAGGTTAAAACTTTCAAAGGATGAACTTCATTTAAGAATAAATGAAAAAATAAACAGAGTTAAAAAAATGTTAGATATATTAATTGGTGAAGGGATAATAAAAAGATACGTTGGAATTGCTTAATTTTCCTTTATTATTTTTCCTTCCTTTATAACAGTTTTAACATGGTTATATCCTATTGTATAACCTATCCATTTATAATTAGGAACATTCATTATTATTATATCAGCTAATTTATTTTCTTCTAAAGAACCAAGCATGTTATGCAAATTTAAAGCATAAGCAGCATTTATAGTAGTAGCTGTTAAACATTCAGCTTGACTCATTCTTAGATTTCTGCATGCTATTGCAATAACATTTTCCATACCATAAACTTGATTTATAGGACTAAAGTCTGTAGCTAAAGCTATTATCATTCCCTTATCAATATATTTTCTTGCATTTGCATTTTGATGCATTAATGAAAAACTTGTAGCTGGTAATAAAACACCGCAAATATTATTTTCAACAAGACTTTTAACATCTTCTTCGTTTAAATAAATTAAATGATCTGCTGAAGTAAACTTGAATTTTTGAAAAAGTTTACCGCAACCTATATTAGCTATTTCTCCTGCATGAATTTTTAAAAGAAATCCCAATTTCTCAGCTTCACTAAATATTCTTTCAGCTTCATCGCAATTAAATGCACCAGCATCACAAAAAACATCTACAAATTTAGCTAATTTTTCATCATATACATATCTTAACAATTTACAAAATCCGTTTACATATTCTTCTCTATTTTCTTTAGGTAAGTGTGCTAATAATGTTGGAACAATTCTTGCATCTGTTTTATCTTTAATTTTATTAATTATTCTTAGTTCCCTTATTTCTTCTTCGTAATCTATACCATAGCCTGACTTAATTTCAATTGTAGTTATACCATTTTCAATAAATTTTTCTATCCGTTGAATAGTTTCTTTCATTATTTCTTCTTCTTTTGCTTGTTTGGTTAATCTAACAGTTTTCCATATTCCTCCTCCTTTTTTCAATATTTCAGAATAGGAATAACCTTTAATTATCATTTCATATTCATCTTCCCTTGAACCATAAAATAATAAATGAGTATGAGCATCGATAAAAGCAGGCATAACTACATTGTTTGAAGCATCAATTTCTATTTTTGCATTAAATTTATCCTTATACTTTTCTTCTCCTACAAAAACAATTTTACCAGATTCAATAGCAACTATTCCATCATAAATTATACCTAGATTTTCCATTTCCTTTCCTTTTCTTACACCGTTTTTTAAAGTAAGAATTTCTTTACCTTTGATTAAAATATCAACCATTAAAATAAAGAGATTTTTCCTTCTTTTAATGCTTTTTTAATTAATAGTTTTTCTAAATAGTTGCTTATTAAAAATGCGATAAGAACCATAATTGAAGCTAAAATAAGAAGTAAATATTTGTCCATTATATAGTATCCTGTTGCAGCAGCTACAACTGGGCCAACAACATAAAAGAATGGAGAATATATTATTACGTTTGCTATTTCTGCTTTAAACATTTGAATTGGTATTGCTCCACTGAAAAAAGGAATTATAAACTGTAGTATGTTAGTAATTATCCATGGTGATCTTGAGGCGACTATTAAAATTGAATATATTGTTGAAAAGAATAGGAAGAAAAGGAATGCTAGAATTAAGAAGATCGCAAAAAATAGAAGATCTGCTATGTATAAAGTTAAATTGAATGTATAGTAAGCCATTAAAATTAATATAATTCCTCCTGTTGCAACATCAATAGCTGAAACTACACTTCTTCCAAGTAGATGAGTACTTATCTTTGTATTTGTTAAAATTATATTTTCCAATATACCTTGCTGTACTACTAACACTATTGAATTGCCCATCCATAGAAAAGATGAAATAAAGAAAAACATGAATAAACCCCACATTAAATTTGTTAAAATAAATTTATCATTGAGTAGATGCTGAGCATAAATTAAAATAGCTAAGATGAAAAAATAGATCCAAAAAGGTGTGGAAATAAAATCGCTTATAATGAATATTTTATAGCTTTTCCATAAAGCGAATCCTCTTCCAATTTCTGCAAATATTTTATTTATTTTTTTATAAATATTACCAGCCATAGGTACCACGCTTTCTAATAAAATTATCTTCTAATAATCTGTAAATTACAATACCTGCTATGAAATATAGTAATAGTAATGGAAGAGGATATAAGTAAAGTAAATTTATAAATTCTATGATCGTCATTCTTACATTTTCTACAGCATAATGAAATGGCAAAGATCTACCTAAAGATTGAAGGAATAAAGGAAGCAAAGTTATAGGATAAACAAATCCTGACGTTGCAGTTATAATTGAATTTATAGGCTGAACTATTCCCTCTGGTTCCTTTGCTATTATTGTTAGAGCAGCAATAATAAGGTTTATTCCAAGCATAGGTAATAAAAATAGTATTAATATAAAGATCGATAAAATAAAATTAAGTATTTTTAAAATTCCATAAACTATGATTGTTGCAAGCATACCTACTATGAAAAATATTGAAAGAGCAAAAATTGAATTAAAAAGGGCAGTAGCAATAACGATTATTAATGGATGTGTTGGTGAAGCCAACAAATATTCCAGTCTTCCTGTAAGTAGTCCTTGCCTTACATACCATGCTGAAGATTCTGCAAAAATTAATGATATTGTTAATACGGTAAACCCTATAATCTGGTAAAACCAAATCTCAAGGCTAGGAGTGCTTCCTGAAATTCCTGCTCCGATTCCAAACGTAAAGAAAGAAAAAAGAAAAGGTAAGAAAATGATAAAGCCAAATTGTCCAGCCTGTCTCATTAAAGCTTTCATTTCTACGCTGAAAATAGCAAGAAATTGATTAATGTATCTCTTCATTTTTCTTCAATAATTTTAGCAAAAACTTCTTCCATGCTAGGCTCTATTATTCGTATATAACCTAAATTATACTTCTTTTCTTTAAGTTCTTCAATTAAACTCATTAATTTTTCGCTTGGTTTATCGGTAGTTATTTTAATTACAGGATTTCCTCTTTCTCCCAAAGTAGTTTCGTATTCTTTGACTTCATTATTTAAAATTTCTACTTCAATGATATATTTTAAGCCAAGTTTTTCCTTTAGTTCTATACTTGAACCTATAGCAACTATTTTACCTTTATTTATCACTGCTATTCGGTCACTTAATGTTTCAACTTCCCACATATTATGACTTGTTAAAAGTATAGTTTTTCCTTCTTTTGCTAATTCAGTAATAAGCATTCTAATTCTTCTAGCAGATAAGGGATCTAAACCAACTGTAGGCTCGTCTAAAAATAGTATTGGAGGATCATGTATTAAAGCTTTGGCTATACTTAATTTAGCCTTCATTCCTAGGCTATATTCATCTACTGTTCTATAAGCATCTTTTCCTAGATTTACTATTTCAACTAATTTTTCAGCCCTTTTTAATGCTTCACTTTTAGATAAACCATAAAGTCTTCCATAATATACAAGGTTTTCTATGCCAGTTAATCTAACATAAAATCCTTTATCTGGTGCTAATATTAAACCGATGCTTTCTCTTACTTTATTTGGCTGTTTTAAAACGTCAAAACCATTAACAAATGCTTCTCCTTCATCAGGTATAAGTAATGTTGAAAGTATTTTTATTGTAGTAGTTTTTCCTGCTCCATTAGGACCTACTAGGCTAAATATTTCTCCTTGATATATTTTAAAGCTTACCTTATCTAAAGCTCTTATTATTTTAGCGTTACTTTTAAATAATCCTTTTCTTTCTTTAGACTTGAATGTCTTAACTAAATTATTGGCAACTATTATTTCCTTCATGCTTTATATTTCTCAAAAACTCTATCTATTGAATCCAAGAACTCTGTAACATCTAAAGAAAATCCTTCGAACACATTTATAATTTGCTCATTTATTTTCTCAGTAATTTCACTTATTAAAGTTGAAGCTAATTTTTGGTCTCTTATAGTAAAACGTTTCTCTTTTGAATGGAATTTAATTAAATCATCTCTTATACTCATCATAAACTCAGGAGAACTTAATATCAATTCATTTTTTCTTGCCAAAATTTTGAAGTCTAAAGATCTTAAAATTATATTTTTCCTATCTATCTTTATTTTATCACCGTTTGTTGCAAAAATAAAAGTACTACCATCATATTTTAGCTTTTTACCATTTTCCTTTAACTGAACAAGATTTCCCTTTATTTTTAGTTCCGCATTGCTTGAATAAATAACCATCCTAGGCCTTCTTGTCTCTGATACATGAATAAATGGTCCTATTTTAACTTCTTCGTAGTCTCCTTCTTCAATTACTTCTATAGGTCCAACTTTTACTCTTTCTCCTAGGCTATCTTCTTCTACGCTGATAAAGGGCAATCTAACTTTTGTTTCCTCAAACTTTCTTGATTTGTAAAGATCATTAAGCATTTTTGTAATTAATTCCCTTGAATTTTTATCTTCCTTATTTATTTTTCCATTTTTAATTCTTAGCATTCTTGAAAGCAACAAGCTAGGACTCTTCAAATTAACTTTAAAATCACCTATATCTGTATTTATGATAGCCAAAACATCACTTAATATTGCTATGCCATACCATCTGCCACCTTTCTTTATTTCATATCCTAATGAATCTTCCTTTAATTTGATCCTTACTTTTTCATTAATTTCAAATTCCCCTTTCTTTATTAACTTAGGCTTAAAAGAGAATCTTCCGCGTTCTAATTTTTCTATAGTATATGGTATAATTGCTAAAATTATTGCAGAAATAAATATAGGTAAAGCTAAATCAGCTAATATTTTTTCCAATCCTAGGAAACCAAAGATAAACAAAATTATTGAAGCATAAAAAGCTGAAGAAGCTAGCTTATATAAGAAGCTCACAAATATAGCTATTCCGCTTTGTTCAAAATCTAAATTTATAATTCTTGAAATAGTGAAAATAGACAGAGAAGCAATTATTATTTCTATGCTATAATTAGCAAGATTTAGCTGGTATCTAAATAACCATAGAATAAGTAAAAACAATGATACAGCTATGCCTATACTTGAGATGTTATCTAAAATTCTTTTATATCTTGGTTTGCCTTTTACAAGAACTATGTTACTACTCATAAGCTTCGCCTCCTAAAGCTTCATAAATTAACGCTAATATTTTAAGCAATGTAATACCGCGTTGTGTTATTTCATAAGAGGCTGTTCTTAAATTATGTCTAATTAATCCTGTATTTATTAAATACTTTAAATTGTAAGACAAAGAAGAAGATTCTAAACCTAGTTTTTCTTTAAGTTCGGTAAAGCTCCTTGGACTACTATAAACTAACTTTAAAATTTTAATTCTATCTTCATTTGCTAAGGATTTAATTATTTGAACAGCCTTTGATTCTGGAAGATTTAATATCATTTCTTCTACAGCTATTTCTCCCCTTTCCCTTATGCTCCTTCTTATGCTTTCTCTTAAAATATATGAGATATCTCTTAGTATGCTTGCAGTAGGTTCCGCGTATTCCAATTCTTCTCGAGGAATTTCAATGCGAAAAGAAAGTTTTCTTTCTTCCATTACTTCTTTCATTGTCTCTTTTACCACATCTCTTACCATTTTCCTTATTTCTTCTTTTAGTTTCTTCTCAAAATCTTCCATTGCTTTAAATCTATAAACAACTTTCCTTTAAATAAGTTTAAAAATTTGTTTTTAATAAGCTTAAAATTTTCATTTTCAGTAAATTTTTTTGTATTTGTAGAGTGAATTGGTATATTTCTTGTATTATTTCCCGCGTTTATTGGTATTGATATTAGTCTGTGGTTTTCTCCTGTAGTTAAAATACCATTTTGAATAAACATTTCTCTTCTCATATGTTAATATTAATTTTATCCAATATATAAATTTTTGTACTTGAAACAATGAATAAAATACAAAAAATTGTATTAAATGGTTTATTATCTTGAATGGTTTAGAAAATTGGATTAGGAAAAACTATTCCAAGTATTTTAAAAACTCCTTAACTTTTAAACCGGTCTTTGCTCCTAATTCTGATGCTTTAGAATTAACTGCTTTTATTTCGCCATTTAAAATGTCTTCAAATTCTTTAACCCCTGTAACAATGCAGCAAGGAAATCCAAATTTTTCAAAGGCTTTTTCGTTAAAAGCTCCGCATGCAAAAACAAAATTTTTGTACAAAAGAAACAAAATAGGCATGTTGCTTAAGTCAATTTTTATACCTAATAACTCCTTTCCTTCGTATTTTATTATTTCTTTTCGAATTTCAACTTTTTCCATACTTTTAAATTCTTTTTAAAAAATAAACCTATTGAAAAGTTACTAATATCCTATAGCTAAACTATCGCCTCTTATATCATAAGCTAAAGTTATTATTGAGTTACTTGAAAGTGCATGAGCCACTCCTGTTCTACTGGGATATCTTAAGACTTTTACATTATGTCCTTTTTTCTTTAATCCTTCTATATCATATCCTTCTTCTATTGTTAAGTCTTTATAACCATTCCATAAAAATCTAGGTTTCTCTATTGCTTCTTGTAAATTTAATTTATAATCTATTATGTTTGTTAAAAGAACTGCATGTAACAATGGTCTATAATCTCCTCCACTAAGACCTAAAGCGATTTTCTCGTTTAATTTCTCGTTTTTTGCAATTATACAAGACAAAGTATGCAATGGTCTTTTTCTAGGTTCTATTTTATTTGGTCCAGTTAAATTAAAATAAGAAGCCCTAGAATTTAAAAGTATTCCTGTATTAGAATCGAATAGGAAAGAACCAAAGTGATGGTAAATACTTTGTATAGCTGAAACAATGTTACCCTTTTTATCTATAACTACAAAATTTGTTGTATCTAAATATCTTAACGGTATATCTTCAACTTTTTCAAAATTGCTCATTGAAAGTAATTTTTCTGCATATTCCTTTGAAATAAGCTCTTCTAAAGGTATTTTTACAAATTTTGGATCTCCTAAAAAGGAATTTCTTACCAAATAAGCTCTTTTTGAAGCTTCGATCATTAAATGAACTCTTTCAGCTGAATTTAATTTAAATTTCCCTAAATTGAGTTTTTCTAAAATATTTAATAATATTAATGTTGTAGCTCCCTGACTATTGGGAGGAACTTCAAAAATTTCATATTCTTTATATTCAGTTTTTATTGGATCTACCCATTCTGCTTCATATTTTTTGAAATCATCTAGCTCAATTATTCCACCCTTGCTTTGAATGTATTTACATAAACTTTCAGCGATCCAGCCTTCATAAAAAATTCTTGGATCTTCTGCTATGCTTCTTAACGTTTTAGCTAAATTTTTTTGAATTAATATTTCGCCTGTTTTTAATATTTCTCCATTTCTGGTAAATACCTCTTTTAAATCGGTTTTAGTTATTTTATTATAATTATTAATTAATCCTTCACTTAGAGAATAAGAAATAGGAAATCCTTCTTCAGCTAATTTTAAAGGGAAGTTTAACAATTCTTTAAATTCTTTGGATCCAAATCTTTTGTGAATTTTATAAAGACCATCAACCATTCCTGGAACAACTATTGAAAGAGCACTTTCAGGAATTATGTTTTTATAACCTCTTTTTAGAATTTCATCCACACTTATTTTTTCTGAAACCCAACCGCTTGCATTTATGCAGTATATTCTATCTTCTTCATTTACATAAATGAGAGCAAAGAAATCTCCTCCTAAAGATCCCAAGTGAGGAAGCGTTACTGCTAAAGTTAAACTAGCTGATATAGTAGCATCTATTGCATTTCCCCCTTGGCTTAAAACCTCAAATCCTGCTAGTGTTGACAATGGATGTTCAGAAGAAACTCCAAAATTCTTAGCTAGTATTGGATTCTTAAACATTGTATAGCTTTTCCTTTATTTTTCTTTCAATTACTTCATCTTCTTTAATTAAATTGTATAACTTTTCTATTTTTCTTAATGTTTCATCACTTATAATATGTTCAATCCCTTCTGCTTCCAAATTGGCTTGCTTTTCGTCAATACCAAGCAATAATAGAAAATCAATTATGATTTTATGCTTCCTAGAAATTTCTTCAGCTTTCTTAATCCCTTCTTCTGTTAAAGTAATGCCGCCATATTTTTCATAATTTATTAGCTTCTTTTCAGCTAAGGCTTTTAACATTATTGTTACTGTTGAAGCTTTTACATTTAATATTCTCGATATATCTTTAGATTTAACATAACCTTTCTCCTTTAACAATTCATATATTACTTCTAAATAATCCTCCATCTTGGGACTCGTTAATCTTTTTTCCTTAATTTTATGTACCTTTTCTAATATTTCTAATCTTTTAATCAAGGTTATTTTAAATTAAAATTCAAAACAATAAAAATTTATCTAAAATTAACTGTTTATTTTCTTTATTTTTTCCTTTATTTTTTTAATTACCTCATCTACATTATTGAGAATTTCATAATCAGGTATTCTTAAAATATTATAACCTTTTGCCCTTAACGCTTTATCACGTATTTTATCCTTTTTTATTCTATTTAATGAAGTTCTATGCTTTACTCCATCTACTTCAACAATCAATTTATTTTCTATTAAAAAATCTACAATATAATATTTTTTATATTTTTTAACTAATATAGGAAATTGTGTTTGAAATCTAATATTATTTTCAATCAATTTATTCATTAATATAAGTTCGGGTCTGGTGTAAGCATAGCGAGGAGACATTTCTAATTATTTTAATATTATTAAAAAGTTTTTAAATATATTATTGATAAATCATAATTTTTTTAGAGATGATGGCTAAGTATGAATTACAGGTTCCAGTTAAATTGATTGAAAAAATAGAGGAAATTAGACGTCAGCTTCAGCTCGATACGAAAATAATGGAGAGGGCTATTGAATTATATAAAGAAGCTAGGATCCGCAATGCATTAATGGGATATTCCTTTGCAGAAATATCTCCAGCAGTTTTATTTGTTGCTTCAATAATGGAAAATCAACCAATTCCCTTATATAAATTTGCTAATGTTTCAAAAGTTAAAAAAACTATTATATGGAGTGCTGCTTCTTCTCTTTATAAAGCAGGCATTGTAAAAAAAATTTCTAGAATACCTGATTTTATCTCCTTAATAAAAGAAAAATTAGATCAATATTTAAGTGAAGAAGAAATAAACAAAATAATTACTTCAGTAAATAAAAATATTAATAACATAAAGAGGAAGGCTGGTAGTGCAAATCCAAGGGCAATAGCAGGAGCTATTGTTTGGATATTTTCTAAAAAGAAAATTTTAAGAAAAAAGATTACTCAAAAACAAGCTGCAAAAATATTCGAGACTAATGAAGTTAGTATAAGAAATACAGCTAAGAAATTATATCAAATTATTCCTATTTATTAATTAAAATTTTTTTATATATACAAAAATATATTTAAAATATATGAGGACAACTTTAGCTGTAGATGAAAATATAGCAAAGGAATTTTCAAAAATAGTAAAAGAAAAAAATAAAGTAATATTCTCTGTAACAAATTCTTCAATACAACTAGCAATAGAACTTTTAAAAGATAATATTGAAATTGAAGACGCTATTTTATTTTGGAGATTATTTAAAATGATGGGAATGGTGGATACTTTACCTATACCTGGTTCTTTAAATGAAACACTTTTAAATCGTTTATATCACCATGAAAAAGATGAATTATATAAAATATTTTATGAAACAGGAAAAGAAATTGCTTTAAAATTTAAAATATATTTTAATGATCTTGTTTCGCTTTTAACACTTACAGGCTCTCTTATAAAATTCTTCCCGTTGAAAAAATTTGAATTTACAAAATTAGATGTAAATAAAAAGAAATATAAAATTGTATTAGTAGGCGCTGGTCAATCAATTGTAGCAACAAATTGTCTTGTACAATTTATAAAAGGATTTTTTGAAGTTTATAATGCTGAAATAATTAAAGAAGAAATAGCAACGGGCTTGGTCAACATGGAATTTGTGGTTAAGTCATCTTAATTCATCTAGTAATTTAACTTTTTCAATATTTTCCTTTTCGCTTTTATCGATTTCTTTTACAGAAAACCAAGCGTCTAATATTTCCTTAGCTACCTGTTCACTTGTTAATCTTCCACTTAAAGCAAGAACATTAGCATCGTTCCATAATCTTGCTCCTTTTGCTGTCTGAGCATCAAAACATAAAGCTGCTCTAATACCTTTTATTTTATTTGCTGCAATAGAAACTCCTGTTCCAGTATAGCATATTACTATGCCTGTATCTGCTTTTCCTTGAGCTACATCTTCTGCCACATTTTTAGCTACTTCAGGCCAAGGTTCAACTTTATTGCTTAAGAGAGAGCCATGAATTATTACATTATATCCTCTCCTTTTCAATTCCTCAGCTAAAAATTTAGCTACAGGATACAGATCATCACTCCCAATACTTACTGTTGTCATATTAAAAAAATAAGTTAAGCGGTAAATAAATTTAAAAAAATTAGTTAAATTTAAAGACCAAGAAAAGCTATATCTTCTTCTTTTACTTCAACAGCCTGTTCTCCGTATATTCCTATTTCAGGCATATCTGGGAATTGTATATCATATTGTTTAATTCTTGCTTTAACAGTTCTTACAGCATTACCCCATATTCTGCTTTTTTCTTCAAATGTTAATACACCTAGACCTGCATCTCTTGCTATTTCTTCCATTTTCCTATGAATATCTAAAAATCCTTCAGGTAATTGCCAGAATTCACTTATTGGTTCAAATAAAATTGGTGAAAGAAAAACAAAACCTGCACGTAATTGTTTTGTTACAAACTTCTTATCTTCTTCGCTTAATGTAGGTAATCTTTTCTTCAACATATACCAAGTAAAAGCAAGATGTCTTGCTTCATCTCTATGTATATTTAAAAATACATCTCTAAATACAGGATGTCTTGCTCTTTCTGCCATGCTTTTGAATATTGTTGTTGCTCCTGTTTCAGCCATCATAAAAGAAGTAAATAGTATATGTAAAGGATATTTTACCTCTGCAGCTTTTACAAAGGCAGTCCAGTATCTTGATCCGTTATAATATATCCAATTAATTGCCTTTAAAACTTTTTCCTCAAGATCATTTCTTGGTTTCCATTTCCATGGCCAAAATGGACAAAGTCTATTAACGCAACGCATACAGCATTCTTCATGTCTTCCTTCATCAAATACCAAGCTTACAAATAAAAATTTAACAGGTTGTTCTGCATGTGTTTCATAAGCTTTTATAAGAGCTTTTGCAAACACAGGAGTTGCTCTTTCAAATGTTGCAAGAACAGAGAACCAATAACTTATAGCTATTTTTTGTATATCGTCGTAATCTCTAGGATCTAGGGAATTCCAGTTAATATCTGAAGCATTCCATTGTTCCCTTTTAGCTTTTTCAAATAATTCTTCAAGCTCTATTGTTTCTACATTCCATTCAACTGGAAATACGTTAGGTTGCTGTATTTGAGGTGCTTCTGGAATTGAAGGTATTTTTACCTTTTCCATATACATATTTTTTTATTATCCTATATAAAAATTTTTACTCTTTTATACAAATTTTTTTCTTATAGAATATTTCCTTTTTTTATTTTCTCTTTAACTAAAAGTGACTTTGTTTTTAATAGAAATGAAATATTTATATTTATAAAAAAACATTATAGTAATATATATGGAGAGGGAAAAAAATGTATTTAAAAGAAGGATATGGAGAATAAAAGGAGGAAGCTATATAACATCTCTACCAAAGGATTGGGTGGAAAAAAATAAGCTCGAAGAAATATACATAATTGAAGATTTTGACGGGAATTTAAAAATAGTTAATCCTTTAACGGAAAAAGAAAAACATGTTATAATAGAAGTTGAAAAATTTAAAGATCCTTCAACATTAGAATACAGCGTATTAACAAGTTATATGCAAGGAGCAGATAAGATCTCTGTTATTTCAAAAGATGTAATAGATCTTAACATTAAAAAAAGACTTAGAGATTTAAAAAATGAACTTATAGGTGCTGATATAATCCAAGACAAAAGTGATTCTATTGTTTATCAAATTTTGCTAGATATATCTGCATATCCTATAAATGATACAATAATAGGATTTAATAGTTTTATTTCAGATATACACAATGATACTGTAGTAGCAGTAAAGGAATATAACAAAAGATTGGCAAATGAGATCTTAGATAGAGTAAAGGATGGTGTTAGGAAATATAGGTTTATGATTAGACAAATAGCTATTGCTTCACAAAATGTACCTATTGCTAGAAAAATAGGAATAAATAATTATAGACATACAATAATTTATGGTGTTGTTGCTTCTCATTTGAATAGAATTTTGCATCATACTGCAGCTGTTAACAATCATTTGTTGAGAATCGAAGCAAAAGATGATGTAGCGAATGATTATATAATTAAAATGGCCGAGCATGCTTCTAGAATGAGAGATGATTCAGTAAACGCATTAGTTAAAAAGGATATAACTTTAGCAACAAATGTAATAAAACTTATGGGTATTCAGAGAAACTTAGAAGAAGAGTTACTAAATTATTTATTTACTGGTAAAGTTTCACAGAGAAATGCTGTAAGTTATTCGATGATGGGAAGGGAATTTAGAAGGGTTTCAGGATACGCTGTAGGGATCTCGGATGCTGTAGGAAACTTGGTGCTAGTACCTTAAAGATACTTTAGAAAATATATTTAGAAGTACTTGATCTATCAAAGTCTCTAACCAATTCATATCCCTCCTTTACTTTAATTTTTATTAGTAAATATTTTAAATCAGGAAATATTTCTAAAATTCCTTTATTTATCATTTGCGTTGTTATATGATCTTCGCCAAAAAATTCTTGACAAATATCAAATTCAATCTTAGTTACTAATCTTTCATCATATATTCCTAAACTATGTAAATATTCATGTAAAAGTACAACAAAAATATATGAATTAATTTTTCTTATGTCATCTGTTATTTGATATAATGCTTCTAATATAGTTCTATTAATAGCTATTAAATTAGAACCCATTATATGATAAGCTAAAATGTATTTCGGAGCATTAACAAGATATAAAGATAATCCGCCTCTACTTTTTTTAAATTTTTTATACACAATTTCTTTAACTAACTCAAATATATCACCAAAATTTTTACAAGAATATAATTTCTCTCTGTATTCATTTTCTTGCATGATAAAGAATTAATTTATCTTGTATAAATTTTATAAAATGGGTACCCAGAAAACCCGGTGCTTTAGCTTTGGAATGAATGAGCAAAGCTTAAATAGTTATAGGTCAAAAAATATTCCAAAGGTTAAAGAAAAGATAATATTATGATAGATAAAAGTTCAAATACTTTTTCGGTTAACATAGAAAGAGGGATGTTCCCTTGAAAGAGATCAAGATAACGATTGTTGGTAAAGTCTTTAATGCGAATAAAAATAAAGTATTAATCTTAAATCAAGCTCTTGAGAAATATTTTAAACTTGTAAAATGGTATTTAGACTTTAACACTAGTTCTAAAAAAGAACTTCATAATAGAACATATGAATCAGCTAAGAAAATTTTTGATCTGAATACCGCTTTAATTCAAACAGCTAGAGATAAAGCTATTGAAATATTGAAAGGTTTTAATG
>JAVVGB010000024.1:0-16450 GCA_032249315.1 Thermoproteota archaeon | reverse complement strand
TCTAAAAAACTTTTAGAAGATATATCAAAAATTTAGGATAATAATTTTTCAAAATTTAATGGAGGATTTCTTTTTATTTTTAATTCAAAAATTCCTTGTGCTAATAGAGGTAATGCTATAGTTGCATCACAATAGCATGTCACTCTTAAAGCTTTCTCATCTATCTTTCCCCAACTTACAGCTTCTTCTAAAGTACAACCAGATAAACCGCCCCATTGGGGAGCATCGGTAGTAATTTGAATAGCATAATAATGAGGTTTAGTTCTACTATTTAATAATTTATATAAAGGAGCTACAATTGTGGATATTTGAACAAAATCCTTAGGAACACCTCCACCAATGTAAATAACTCCAGTCTTTTTGCTATTTGCTATAATTTTTGCAATTTCTTCCAGATCTAGAGAAGCATCTAAAGATATAAGTTTACCTTTATTTTTTTTAAGATTTACAAGAGCTATTCCATAACCGCTATCAGATATTGCAGGAGAATAAAGAGGAATTTTTTTAATATAACATGAAGTTACAATACTGTAAATTTTTTTATTAAAAAGATATTGACCAAATTTCCAAAGAAAATCTCTTGAAGAATAAACCCCTTCAGTTAAAGTATCAGAAAATTCCATAATTAAGTTTTCCATTTGTCTATAATCATCTTCACTTGCAAATACATCATAAAACCTATCAATATTATATTTATATAATTCAGAATCATCTATGTTTGGTGAACCTTTCCAATAACTGAAACCCATTGCTTCATATATATCTTCTGATATATTAGCTCCTGTAGAAACAATAACATCAACGTAATTATTCTCGACAAGCCATCTTATTATTTTCCACATGCCTGCTGTACTCATCGAACCTGCTAAACCTAAGAATATGGTTGTATCTTCATCTTTTAACATTCTTTCCCATACATGAAATGCTTCTCCTAATTTTCTACCTTGATATGCAGTATCTTTTAAATCTCTTAATAATTCAGATATACTCCTCTCCCTAACTTCAAAGCTTTTTACTTTTTCTATAAAATATGGATTTTGCATTATTTTAAAACATTGAGAAACAATAAATATTTTTTTTATTCGATAGAAAAGAAATTCAAACAATAAATTCTGAAAGAAACGGACTTTTCTGTACCTTAAAAAGGCTAGGTTTTTAATCTTTTATAAAGCTGAAAGTTGTACACATAATTCCTGAATAATATTTGCAATGTAATTACAAATCTTCTTTAATAAAATTTGCAATATTATTACATATGGAAAGTCAAAACCCTTGGTGGTTTGGAGAGAAAGATAAAAAATTTGAGGAATGGGAATCTTCTATAATAAAATGGATACCACCAATACTAAAGGAATTTGATTTTAAACCATTTTCTCTCAATTTTCTAGTTGGCCCAAGACAAGTAGGTAAAACCACTAGTTTAAAGATTTACATTCATAAATCCCTTTTACAGAAAAATAATCCAAAATCTATCTTTTACTATTCTTGCGAAGAGTTAACAAATTTTAGAGAACTTGGTGAAATTTTAGATAATTATCTTGCTTTTAAGGAAATAAACAAAATCAAAACCTCTTTTATAATTTTGGATGAAATAACTTTTGTTGAAGAATGGCATAGAGCTATTAAAGCTAGAATTGATAGAGGTTTGTTTAAAAATGACGTAATAATTATTAGTGGATCAGCTAGCTTAGAAATTTTAAAACAAAAGGAATCTTTTCCAGGCAGAAGAGGAGAAGGGAAGGATATAAAATTTTATCCTCTAAGCTTTGCTGATTACATTTATGCATTGAAAAATGTAGAAACAATTAGAGAAGATATTATGAATGTAGAAAAAGCAATGAATGCAAATAAAATTTATTCTTCTACTTTATTACAATTCTTTTCTAATTATTTAGCCACAGGCGGTTTTCCCCTTTCAATTGTAGAATTTTATTCAAGAGGAAAAATTTCTTATGATACAAGAAAAATTTATATTGATTGGCTTAAAAATGACTTCAGCAAATTAAAAAAGAACGAAAGTTATATGAAAGAAGTTTTAGCTTATATAATAAATTCTCAAGCTACACCAGTTAGTTGGTTGAATATATCAAGAGAAACTTCTATTGCATCCCCACATACAGCACAGGATTATGTAGAAGATTTGAAGAATTTGTTTGTTGTTGAAATATTGAATTTTCTCTCTCCAGAATCTAAAATCATCTTTAGAAAAAATAAAAAAATTCATATAACCGATCCTTTTCTCTATAATACTATTTGTGAATACGTAAGAGCTGAAGCAAGCGAATCTGCTCTTTTAGAAGCTACTGTTGCAACTCATCTGGCAAGAAAATATGAAACATTCTATTGGAAAAATAAAAATGAAGTTGATATAGTTGTGAAAGTTGATGAAAAACAAATTGGAATTGAAATAAAAAGAACTGGTAGAACATGGATAAAACCTAAGCATTTAGAAAAAGCTATCCTTTTAACAAAAAATGATATACCGATTTTTCTTTCCAGTATAGATATATGAGATTAGTTTTTATGATTACAGCTAAATGAAAATCTTGTCATATAGTCAGATTGGATTTATTAAATTAGAATATTGTTGAAAAGTTTAGAAATTATTGAATATTCAAAATTGGTGAATTTTTTATTTCCTTAATCTTTTTTTAGAAAAAAATAAGTTTATTCAGCAAAAACAGAAATAAACCTCTGAGCCTTCACATCAAATAAACCTTTATCACCTATTTTAATTTCAGGAATAACAAGTAAAGTCATAAATGATAATGTAATAAACGGATTTTTTAATTTGCATCCATGTTCTTTTGCTTTTTCATGTAGTAAATTTAATTGGCTTGCCACATCATTGGGATTTTCTTTGCTCATCAAACCAGCGATAGGTAAGGGTAACAAGTATTTTGAATTATAATTTACTAAACATATTCCGCCTCCGCTTAAAATTAATTCATTTACAGCCTTTACTATAAGTTTATCATTATCACCCACAGCTACAATATTATGAGAATCATGAGATATAGAAGAAGCTATAGCACAACTTTTTAAACCGAAACCTTTTATAAATCCTATACTTACATTATTTTTTCCATATCTTTCTACAACAACTATTTTAAGAATGTCCTTTTCATTATCAGCTTCAACAAAACCATTTTTTGCTTTAATATTCTCTATTAAATGTTTAGTTATTATTTGATCTTCAACAATTCCTATTACGTTAATTTTTACTTCACCTTTATCAGTCTTGATTTTTATTCTTTTTTCCTCCAAAAAATTAGCTTTTACAGTATTGCCGGTTTGCTTTGGACTAACACTAAATAATGTTTTACCACTCTTGGCTACCAGAGAGCCATTTATATATACCTCTTCGGGAGAAAAATTATCTAAACTTTTAACTATTACAAAATCTGCGTAATCATTCTCTCTTAATAATCCTACAGGTAATTTATAATGCATAACAGGATAAAGAGATACGCATTTTAAAGCTTTAATAGGATCAATATTGTATTTTAAAGCCTCGTTTAAAAGCAAATCAATATGACCCTTCAATAAATCTGTTACAAGAATGTCATCTGTTACAAAAAAGCATTCAAAATTTTCCTTAACTAATTTTATTAATTCTTTGAAGTTTTTTGCAACAGAACCTTCCCTTATCATAATCTTAACGCCTAATTTAGCTTTTTCTAATGCTTCATCATAAAATACACTTTCATGATCCGTTGAAATTCCAAAGGAAACATATTTTCTTAATAATTCTCCCCTTAATAATGGAGCATGACCATCTATTACTTTACCTAATCTTTTTGCAACATTTATTTTGCGTAGCATTTCTTCATCCTCATTAATTACCGCATAATAATCCATAACTTCTCCTAAAGCTACTATTTCATTCATTTGTAATAACATCTCTATCTCCTTATGAGTTAATATAGCACCGTTGGTTTCAAATATTGTAGCAGGAACACATGAAGGGGCTGTATAGAAAATCTTTAACGGTGTATTTTGGGCATCCTCGATCATATACGTTATTCCTTCTATTCCTAAAACATTGGCTATTTCATGAGGATCAGATACTGTTGCAACAGTTCCATGAGGTATAACAATTTCTGCAAATCTACTTGGACAAAGCAAACTGCTTTCGATATGAACATGAGCATCAACATAACCTGGTAAAATATAATTTTTATATTCCAAGGTGCTTTTCTTTATCTTTAAAATTTTGTTTTCCTGAATAATTATTTTAGCAGGATAAATATTTTCATTGAAAACATCTACAACGTTGCCTTCTATTTCCAACATATTAGAGTTTAAATATTTTTCTAATACTCTTTAATACAAAATAAGCTGCTAAAATGCTTATAGAAGCTTGTGTAATATTTATAGGAATTTCTGCAATAGCTAAATAAACAAAGAGCCAGTATTCATATAAATAATAACCGAGTATCATTTCAGTGCCTGCTATAATCATTGCACTAAGAATAATCATATCATTGACATACTGTGATTTCTTTACAGTAAGTATGAGACTAAGAGAACCTAAAGTACTGTATATTAATCCTATAGGAAGTACAAAATTTAAATAGTCTATATTAGAAAGATTTCTCTCAGGATCAAAATAGCTAACATTATAAAAAACATACAAAGATATAATTATAAGAATAGATCCGATAAATATTATCGAAGAACTTATCTGTATTGGCTTTCTTATCAAATATCTATAAACAACACCTGCAATAAATCCTTCTAAACCCTTAATAACAAAAGTACCAGGAGCAAACATATAAGCTTCAAGTAAAACATCAGATAAAGCTGATCCTATTGAACCTGCCAGAAAGCCTATTAAAGGTCCAAAAAGTATGGCAGCGATGAATATTACTGCATCACCGATATTAAGATATCCTCCTGGTACAGGACTTTTAATAAATTGACCTGAAAAATATGTAGTAACAAAAGTTAATGCTATGAATAAACCTGCAATTGAAATGTCTTTACTGTTCATCAATAACTTAATAATGAAGCAATTTTAAATCTTTTAAACAATTATTTTTATAAAATAACATTATATTATGCTAGATTTATTTAATTCAATAATTGATTCAATATTAAAAAGTCTTGAACAATTAGGATTGCTTGGAATATTTTTAATCTCTCTGATTGGAAGCCTTATCCCTTTTGTTCCATTACCTTATTTAGCCCTAGTTGTATTGCTAGCCCAAAATTATAATGGTATAGAACTATTCTTGCTTGGACTTTCAGCAGGAATTGGTGGAAGCTTAGGTAAGTTAACAATATATGCGGTAGGCGTATTAAGTTATAAAGCATTGCCTGAAAGTAAAAAAGAAGAGTTAAAATTCTTTAATGCTATAATAAGAAAATATGGAGCTATTGGTGTCTTCATTTTTGCATTAACACCTTTACCTGATGATGTTTTATATTTCCCTTTAGGATTGGCTAAATATAATGTAAAGTACTTTTTATTAGCTAACATTGCAGGAAAAACTTTATTAGCTATAGGTGTGGCTTATTTATCGAAGTTTTATTTCGAAATAGTTAAATACTTTTTAGGTAACGAAAGCATTGGAATAGGAACGATTATAGCTATAATTGCTATGACTATAATAACCATAATTCTTCTCAAAATAAAATGGAAAAAAGTTTATGAAATTCTACAAAAAGAAGGATGGAAAGGATTGTTAAAAATTCAAAATATTAAAAGTATAATACGCTAGGGGTGGGATTCGAACCCACACGGGCCCAAAGGGCCCACCGGCTTACCCGCTTTGTTTCGAGGCCGGCGCATTGCCACTCTGCCACCCTAGCATTTACTAATATATTAATAATAAAGTGAAAATTAAAAATTAATCAAATTTGCTCATCTTTTTCATTATAAGGCATTCCTTTTTGAATTAATTTTTGCAATAGAGTTTCACAGTCAAGCATTTCAGGCAAAATTAAACCTGTTTGATTAATTTCTCCTTTATTCAACATTTCTATAATTATTAAAGGTAAAAGAGTAGTTAAATAAGCAGTTGCAGTTTCATTATATTTTTGATAAGCTTCTTTATGAGACAAATATACATAACCTATGTTTTTAATTCTCTTGCCACCTTTAATACCTTTGACTTCAACTAAAAGCATTTCATGACCTTCTATATTACTAAAATTAACAGGTTTTGGCAAAAGTGATAAAAGAACAGATTTTGGACTTACCATTACACCATCAACTTCTATAGGATCATCTCTCAATAATCCTAGCTTTAAAATAACTTTTATTGTTTGATAAGTTTCACGTGTTAATGCCAGCTTAAAATCTAAATATTTTATATCTTTTCCTAAATATCTTGGTAAAGTTAAAGTTTCTTCATGACTAATTAAATATACTTTTAATTTACCTACAGGCGGAGGAAATTCATAATCTTCTTCCAAACTTAAGGGTTGTTTTCTTTTAAAAGTTTTATTTTCATATATTACAGGCTTCGCTGAAAAGTCAGCTAAAAAAACTGATGGTGAATACGTAAAGATTAATTCATATCTTTTTGAATGAACCATCGAACCATCTCTTATCTTTATTTCATCAACAATATCTAACCTATGTGCTAAATGTTTGGCTATTATATTAGTTATGCCTGGAGCTAAACCGTAACATGGAAATACACTTATTCCAGAATTTCTGAATAAGTCCTCATTCTTCAAAATTTCAAGCAATGGATAATCACCAAGACCAAGATCTAAGTAATTGCAACCTGTATCTATGCATATTTTAACTATATTTAAAGCATTTAATGAGGGGGGAATTGCTGCAATTGCTAAATCTACTCTAGACAATATTCTAGATAGAGCTTCAATATTATTAACATCCATATTTTCTAAAGAAAGTTTATCACTATTTACTATATTTCTTACATAATCTAATGCTTTATTATCCTTATCAATAACAACTAATTCCTCTACATAGTCATAATCCACTAATTTCTTAGCCAAACTTTTTCCCATATGCCCTGAGCCAAATAATGCAATACGCATAACAATTATAATATTATGAAATCCTTATTTATATAATTTATGTTAAAATGATATTATCTTAGTCTTAATTAAATAAAACTAAAAAATGTTATAAAATATAAAAATACTGAGCGATATTCATTAAGTTTTTTAATTTTATAATTCTTTAAAAATTCGGAAACTCTTTTTTCTTCAATATAAAGCTGTTATTTCAATTTTTACTTTTGAATTAACAGATCTTAGATTTTTCACGAAATTTCTATCCAAGTCTACTGAGGCTTTGTTAGCTCTTATTGCCAAAGTTCTCTCATCTATATAATCTGATTTCCTTATAACTATGCTATTACTACTTGTCAAAATTAATTTACTAGAACCATCTGCTTCAATAATTTCTTCAAAATTGTTTACAGATATCTTGATAATAACTTTAGAACCATCTGTTTTAATTAATTCTTTCAGCTCGGGTCTTAAATCTGCACATGCTTTTTCAGATTTAATAGCAATAATACAATTTCCTCTTTTAGTTAGATAATTGTCTTTTGTAATTTCTAAGGTAGTTTTATGAGTGGCTTGAATTAATTCATGACCATAAGCATAAAATTCTTCCTTGATCTCCACAAAATTTAAATAATAAAATTTAGCCATAAATATTGTGAAAAAGGAGGAATTTTACGTATTAAAATGGTCTGTATTTTATAAAGATATTGTTAGGCTATATAAAAAAATAAAAGGAGATAATTATAAGCCTGATATAATAGTAGCGATTGCAAGAGGTGGATGGGTCGTAGGCAGGATTATTTCAGATCTTCTAGAAGTAAATCAAGTAACAGATTTACATATTACTTTTTATACCAATGTTTATTCTACTCTAAAAGAACCTATTATATTAGAAGGTATAGGAAAAGACATAAAAAATAAGAAAATCTTGGTAGTTGATGATGTTAGTGATACAGGTGAATCATTAATAAAAGCGATTGATTATCTAAGATCATTTAATCCTTTAATAATTAAGACAGCAACGGTTTATATCAAACCTTGGACAAAATTTATCCCAGATTATTATATAAAAAGTATTGATAAATGGATAATATATCCTTATGAGGTAAAAGAAACAATTGAAAAGCTTAAAAATAAATGGTTAAACGAAAATAAAAGCTCCGAATGGATAGAAAATAAACTTATAGAAATAGGTATTCCTAAATGGCAAGTTAAGGAATTTTTAAAATAAAGAATACGTTCCTTTATTAATTGTATATTAAATTAAGCTTTAAGAAAGGAGCTTATAAAGTTTTTTGCTAATAACCTTATGAATAATCTCAATAAGAAAGGAATAACAACAGTTATTGGTACATATTTTTTCATTCTTATTTATATTTTACTTCTAAGTTTTCAATTATATATACAAAATACAGGTATAAGCGAAATGAAAGATTTATGGGAAAAAACAAATGAAAAATTAACAATATTAGGCTCATTCAAAAATAAATATTATCCTGATAAAATAAACGGAAGCGATTATCCAATTGAAAAACTACTATATATGGATGATAAAAGTATTTCATTCATCTCTAAAAAATCTGAAGAAATATACAAAATAGAGATTTTATTGGAATTTAATGATATTTCATTTTCAACCTTAGCAGAAGAAGTTTTTCTTGAAATAAGTTTTTGGTATAATAAGCCGGTTAATCAAAAAATTTTCATTGTTTATAATAATTTTGCAATACTTGTAGATGATTATAATTTTAATTTTAGCAATTTCTTTATAGATAAAATAATTTATATTGATAAGAATATAACATTAGATAATTCGAAAATTTATGTAAAAATATTAAGTGTTGGAAAAGAAAAATTTACATTTTATTTAAATAAAATTTGTTTAAATATCTTAACATCAAAAAATAATTTTATAATATATATGATAAATGAAGGAAACTTAACAATAAATATCGTCGCAATAAAGTTATTCAATAATAATGAAAATGAACAAATTATGTTAAAACAAGAAATAATTCCCTTTAAAATTATGAAAATTTACGTTAAAAGCCAAGTAAATGCAGAATGGATAGAAATAAAAACTGAAAGGGGAAATAAATTTTATTCTAAGATTAATTAATTTTTAACTCAAAAATTATTTTCGAAAAGAGAATTGTAAGCTCTTTCAAAATCTTCAAATAATTTTTCTTCATCTATATTAGTTAATTTATAATCTTCTACTGATAACTTGCCATTTACTATAACATGTTTAGCTTTCATTCCAGAAGAAGAATATACTAAATGGGCAAATATTTGATTTTCATCTTTTAAACTTAGCGGCATAAATCTAATATTTTTTAAGTCAAATATAGCTAAATCTGCAATACTTCCCTCTTTTATGATACCTGCATTAAGCTCAGGTAAAAATATATTATATCCCCCATAAGTAGCTAATTTAAATATTTCTTTTGAAGAAATTATTGCAGGATCATGATAAAAGTGCTTTTGTAATAATGAGGATATCTTCATCGTTTCGAAAGGATCAAGGCTATTATTACTAGCTGGCCCATCTGTTCCTAAACAAACTTTTATTCCATTATCAAGTAATTTTTTAATGTTACATATTGAGCCTACGCCTAACTTTAGATTTGAGATAGGATTATGAACAATAGATGCTCTGAAATTTTTCAATAAACTTATTTCTTCTTCATTTAGCCAAACTGAATGTGCATATATCGTTCTTTCATTACATAAACCTATTTTACTTAAAAAATTCACTTCTCTTATACCATAGTTTTTAATGCATAATTCTTGTTCTCTATTATCTTCTGCTACATGAATTTGAACCAATGCATTTAATTCGCTAGAAAGCTCTGCTATTAGTCTTAACAACTTTTCTGAGCATGTATAAGTAGCATGAGGACCTAAGGAAGGTTTAATTAAATCGTTCCTTAAATTCTTAAGTCTAAAATAATAATCCCTTGCTTTTTTATATTGTTTTTCTGTTTCGTTTTCATTAAAAAAGTCAAAAACACCCTCGCAAAGTACTCCTCTAAAATTCAATTCAATATAACTTTTAGCTACAATATCCATATTAAAATACATGTCAGCTGCTCCTGTAAAACCATATTTTAGCATTTCTGCAATAGATAGTTTAGCACCAATATAATAATGTTCTTCTTTAAATTTTCTTTCAAGGGGCCAAACCTTATTATTAAGCCACTCATGTAATGGAAGATCTTCAGCAATGCCTCTGAGTAAGCTCATAGGCGAATGTGTATGACCATTAAAGAAACCTGGAACAACTAAACAATTAGAACAATCTATATCTATACCTTTTTTGCTTAAATTATGCCCAATTTCTTCAATAACTTTATTATTAATTAAAATATCTAAGTTACTTCTAATTTTATTAAATGCGTCAAGTATTATTTTACAATTTTTAAGCAGTATTGGTTCCATATTTTAATATATAAGTTTTTTATATAACTATTAAATTTTTTAAAGTATGGAGTATAAAGAAGTTATTGAAGTTATTGAACTAGTTAAAAAACATAATAACTGGAGAAAAAAAGAATGTATAAATCTTATTGCTTCAGAAAATGTAACTTCTCCGTTAGTTGATATGGTTTATTTAAGTGATGCAAGTCATAGATATGCTGAAGGTTTACCATTTAAAAGATTTTACCAAGGAACAAAATATATTGATGAACTAGAAGAGAAAGCTAATAATGTCTTAGGAGAACTTTTTAATGCAAAATTTGTAGATATTAGAGCTATATCTGGAACAACTGCCAATGGTGCAGCTTTTTATTCATTAGCTAATGCAGGCGATAAAGCTTTAGTTGTGCCTGTTTTTGCAGGTTCCCATGTAAGTCATACAAAATATGGAATTCTAGGTGCTTTGGGAATAAAGGAAATAGAGATGCCCTTTAACGGAAATGAAATGAGCATAGATTTAGATGCTACAATAAAGAAAATTAAAGAAGAAAGACCTAAAATTATAATTCTTGGAGGTACAGTAATATTGTTTGAACAACCTATAAAAGAAATTAAGGAAGTAGCGAACGAAGTAGGAGCTCACGTTTTATTCGATGCTGCTCATGTCTTAGGATTAATAGCAGGTAAAAGATACCAGAATCCTGTAATAGAGGGAGCTGATCTCACAACAAGTTCAACTCATAAAACTTTTCCAGGACCACAAGGAGGATTATGCATGAGTAATAATGAAGAAACATTTAAGAAATATAAAAAATTAATCTTTCCAGTATTTGTTTCAAATCATCATTTGCATAGAATTGCAGCTACTATTATTACAGCTTATGAAATGAAATATTTTGGCGAAGATTATGCTGAAAATATTATTAGAAATGCTAAAACATTAGCTGAAAGCTTACATGAATATGGATTTAAAGTTTTAGGAGAGAAGAAAGGATTTACCAAAACTCATCAAGTAGTTTTAAATGTTAAAGAATTAGGAGGAGGTACATATGTGGCTGAACATTTAGAAAAATGTAATATAATTACGAATAAAAACATGATCCCAGGAGATACTCCTGAGATGGTTAAAAATCCATCAGGTTTAAGATTAGGAGTACAGGAGATGACAAGATATGGAATGAAAAGAAGCGAAATGCAATATATTGCCGAATTAATTTACAAAGCATTAATTAAAAAAGTTGATCCAGAGATAATTAAAAAAGAAGTTATAGAATTTAGAAAAAACTTCCAGCAAATAAAATACACATTTGAAATTGATATTAATAAATTATCAGAAATACAAATTCCTGCTTTAATTTGATATAATATATAAGAATTGATTTTTAACTTCTCTAACACCAAACGCTATGTCATGGTATTCCGTATCTTTAGATATTACTTTTCTAAGCATTCCTTTAACATGTATAAGATCTCCTTCATACAACGAATCCATATAAAAACTATTATAAATTACTAGCTCTTTTACATTTTCTTTAGGGCCTGCTTTTATTTCAACATTTTTCAAAGAATATCTGAAAGGATAGAAAAAATTTTCAATGATTCCTTCTATTTTAGCATAGACATTAATTTCACCAATATTTTTAATTTTTATTTCTTCATATTTTTCTTTAATTTCCTCGTCTAATTTTACAGGATTTATAGAGAAAAATCTTCCTTTAAATTTACATTTATACCATTTTCTATCATAAATTATTTTCAAAGTGTTTAAATCAGTATTATATATTTTACTTTCTTGTTCAAACTCAAACGTTAATGGTTTAATTAGCGAGACTTCTTGTAATAATATCTCTTTAATTTTTTCTACATTTTTTCTTCCAAAAACAACAATATCTATATCAGAATAAATATTATTTGATAAGCTTATTAATAAAGAGCCGGTGATGCCAAATAAATAAGAAGGCAATGAAGATTTGCTTATTAATATTTCTAAGATTTCTATAAATCTTTTAAATAACTCTTTATTATTTATATCGTAAGAAGCCCAATCATCAGTATAATATTTTCTTTTAATTTTACTAATATGTAACATAGGTAAATAAATATCAAAATTTTTATCGAAAATTAAATATTTATTAATTATATCTGATTTTATAATATCGTTAATACCATATCTTTTTAATACTCTATCATAATAAAAACCATTTTTGAACCAATAAGTTTTATAATTTACTTTTATATATCTAGGTATACAAATAATATGATCCTTTGGATGAACATAACCAATTACTTGAAAATAACCTTTATCTGTTTCTAAAAAGTCTTTATCCTTCAGTAAAACCCTTTTAATTCTAAGCATTAAGTAGACAAATAATATTTAGAAGTTAGAGGCCCATAGCCTTCTCTAATAAGTTTTTTCTCTTTGACCAATTTTTCACATGCATTGAGAATATCTTTGGATTTTACACGCATTTTTTCCCCATAACTTATCATCATTACCAATTTGCCTATAGTCATTGGACCATAATTCTTTATATAATTCAAAATTAATTTTTCCATAGGAGTCAAATTATCATATGCTTCAAGTTTATCAAATATGTTTAAATTTATCTTCTTAGTAAAATATTTATCTTGATATTGTAGATCCAATATTAACTCACATATTAAAGAAGAAAATTTGGTTAAAAAGGTTGAAGGTAACTTTTCATTTATAATTAAATTAAAATTGGTATCAGAAACTTCTTCTAATTTTGGATAAATAATTTTTAAATCTTTTTCAAATTTAAAATCTAATATTTCTTTTAAAATTATTTTAGAATTATTTACAATTATCTTTTTATCAAATTCTAAAGAAATTTTTTGATCTGGTGTAATATTTTGATTAACTATTATTTTAAAAATATTGTAATCAATTATTTCTTCTTTTAAATTATCAGTTTTTGTTAATACATATAATTCTTGTTCATAAACTTTCTTCATTTTTTGATTATATATATTTAAATACCATTTTATTGAAAAATTTTCGCCATAATAAGTTGGTGGCATTTTTTTAGGAATAGGAATGATGCACTCTTGATCTATAAACTTACTAACGTAGTAATAATGAATATGTTCTACATTTTCTTTCCTTCTTTCCAAACATATTAATTCTGCAATATACCATTCATCATTATCTTTTTTTACAGAAAGAGCATCACCAGCATATACTTTCGAAAAATTGGACATTTAATATGTTAAATAAATAAGCTTACTAATTAATTTTTTATTAATGAAAGAAAATCAAAGAAAGAAATACATTCAAAAAATTATTGAACTAGTAGATGAGAATGAAGATCAAAGAATAAAAATTTCGTTTTATTCTGATGAGTACGTAATGAACATTATGAATAAATTATATCAAAAATGGAATGAAAATCAACAAAAAGGTATTCCTTTAGATTATACAACTGATGAAGAATTATTAAATTTATACAAAAGAGCTCTTTATTATCAATCTAAACCTGCTCAATATAGTTATGATATAATGTATAAAGAAAGACCTAAAGAAAAACATAAAATGCCAACTGCATGGAATAAATTTAAAGAAATATTAAGAAGATTATTTATTGGAGGAGGATGAAACTTTAACCATATCAACAAACTTCTCTGGAATTTGTATTGTTTCTTGATATCTTTTATTACCACTATATAAATGGCAAGCTACAAAATGATTTGGTTTTATTTCAACTAATTCAGGTTCAACTTTTTTACATATTTCCATTGCAAAAGGACATCTTGGATGAAATCTGCAACCAGGCGGAATAAAAACTGCGCTAGGTATTTCTCCTATTATTTTAATTTCCCTCATTTTAAATTTATTCTCGGGATTTGGTTCAGGAACAGCTGATACAAGAGCTTGAGTATAAGGATGTAATGGCTCATCGATAACTTTACTTGCTGGTCCAATTTCAACAATTTTACCTAGATACATTATAGCAATTCTATTTGAAATATATCTTGCTGTTGAAAGATCATGAGTAATATAAAGATATGTTAAATTAAACTTTTCTTTTAAACTTTTCATTAATTCCAAAATTTCAGCTCTAATAGAAACATCAAGCATTGAAACAGGCTCATCGGCAACTATAAATTTAGGATTTAGAATTAGAGCTTTGGCTATAGCAACTCTTTGTCTTTGACCGCCGCTTAATTGATGCGGGTATCTACGCATAAATTCATCAGGCGGAATAAGTCTTACTTCTTCTAAAATTTTAGAAACAATTTCCGTTCTTTCTGCTGCTGATTTTGTAATTTTATGAATTATAAGCGGTTCTTCTAAAGTAGCTCCTATAGTATATCTTGGATCAAGTGTACCGTAGGGATCTTGGAATATTATTTGTACTTTTCTTCTATAAGATTTTAGCTCTTCTTTTTCAAGATCATTTACTAAAATATCTTCAAAAAATATGTAACCTTCTGTTAGATCTATGAGCTTAAGAATAAGTCTGCCTAACGTAGTTTTACCACAGCCAGATTCCCCTACCAGCGCTAAAGTTTCTCCTTCATATATAGCTAATGAAATATTATCTACAGCTTTAGCATAAAGTATAGGCAACCTTCTTATAGCACCCCAAACGCCTCTTCTTATTTGGAAGTATTTTTTAATATTAAATGCTGTGACTATTTGTTTTGTCATAGAAATATTCTCTAATTACAAGCTAATATTTTTATTTTGTATATAAATGGCAAGCTACAAAATGATTTGGTTTTATTTCAACTAATTCAGGTTCAACTTTTTTACATATTTCCATTGCAAAAGGACATCTTGGATGGAATCTGCAACCAGATGGTGGATTTCTTAAATCAGGAGGCAAACCTGGAATAAACTCCAATTTACTTATATCCTCTTTAAGCCTAGGAATACTTCTGATCAATTTTTGAGTATAAGGATGCAAAGGATCTTTATATAAATCCATTGAGTTGGCATATTCAACAATTTTACCTGCATACATTATCGCTACTTTATCTGCTAATTCTGCAATAATACTTAAATCATGAGTGATCAATATCATAGACATGTTAAATTTTGCTTGTAATTCTTTAAGTAAATTAAGTATTTGAGCTTGAACTACAACATCTAAAGCTGTTGTAGGCTCATCTGCTATAACTAATGGAGGCTTTAATAAAATACTCATGCATATCATTATTCTTTGTTTTTGTCCTCCGCTTAATTCATGAGGATATCTTCTTAATATTGTAGGATCTAAACCAACAAGTTTTACAGTTTCTGTAATTATTTCTTTAGCTTTTGCTTCTTCAATATCAGAATGGTATTTAAAGACCTCTAAAAGTTGATAACCTACAGTATAGACTGGAGTTAATCCATGTAAAGCTCCTTGAAAGATCATAGAGATCTTTTTCATTCTAATTTTCGTGCGAAATTCCTCTTCACTATAGCTTAAAATATCCTCCCCTTCAAATAATATCTTACCTGAAACAATTTTTCCTGGCGGAGGAATTAACCTTATAATTGAATATGCCAATGTACTTTTACCGCATCCAGATTCTCCTGCAAGACCAAGTATTTCTCCTTTATTTAAAGATAAACTTACATCATCTACAGCTCTAACGATCCCTTTTGTTGTAAAAAAATAAGTTTTGAGATTTTTTATTTCCAATAAGCTCATTAATTATAATCTTCTTATCCTTGGATTTAAAATTTCATCTATTGAGTGTCCAATAAATACGAAAGCTATAGAAACACCTGCTATCAATAATCCAGGAGTAACCCATAACCACCAATATCCATTTTGTACAGCAGCTACTTCAATAGCATGCCTCAATAACTGACCCCATGTAGGTAATGTAGGATCCCCTAAACCTAAATAACTTAAACCTGCTTCAGTTAATATTGCACCCGGTACACCTAAAGCAAGGTTAGCATATGCATAAGGTAGCATTTGAGGCATTATATGCCTAAACATTATTCTAAATGGAGAAGCGCCTAAGGCTTTAATAGATTCTATAAATGCTGTTTCCTTTAATTGTAAAGTTATAC
>JAVVGB010000023.1:0-16485 GCA_032249315.1 Thermoproteota archaeon | reverse complement strand
CTTAGCATGTAAAGATATTTATAGACTTTATGATTATTTTGCAAAAATAATGAGATCTGGAATGATCAAGAAATAAGAATAAGAAGGTATACAAAGGAGCTTTTTAAATAAATATTGTTAAATCGAGGAATTTAATGTTCAAGAAGTCATATATCGCTATAAAGTGATAAAGTAGCATGAATTCTAAAAACCTTTGATAATTAAAGGTAGATTAGAACATCTAAATCTGACTTAATATTCTCATTTATTAAAAAATTTTTTTATAACGTTTTCTATTTCATCAGAATATAAAATTTCAGTTCCTCTAAAACAATAAAATTCTAAAATATCGTTAGAAGTATTAATTATTTGATGCGGTTCTTTGGCTTTTATAAAAACAACATCGTTTTCTTTAATATCTATCATTTTTGGAATGTTATTTTCTACGGTAAGTATAGAGCCTCTTCCTTTAGTAATTATTAGAATGTGTTCATAATTATGGACATCATAAGGAGTCATTCCTCCTGATTCGATGCTATAATATCTTAAATAAAATCTATATGAATCGTTTCTAGAATCAACGAGAGTTTTTCTTTTTACTTTTGTAGCTCCTCTTTCACTAAAATTCTCATATTCTGCATTATTTAAGTTAATTATATGCATAACAAAAAATAAAGTGAAGCTTATTTAAGGTTAATTTTTACTTTGCCTAATTTTAAACATATTAATTTTTTAGTTTATGTTTCAATATGGCAAAACTGGATGAAATAGAAATTAAGAAGAGACTTGAAAATTTAAAGGGATGGAAAGTTGAAGGAATTTATTTAGTTAAACATTTAAAGTTTGACAATTTTGTTTCCGCTGTAAATTTTATAAATAAAATAGTTCCTATTGCAGAAGAATTGGAACATCATCCAGATTTAGAATTAAAAAACTATAATGAATTGGTCATAAGAATAACTACGCATGATGAAGGAGGAATAACCGAGTTGGATTTTGAGCTTGCTAAAAAAATAGATGAACTAATTTCATAGCATTTTCTCTATCTCCAACAAATTTTTTGCTTTGTTTTTCCAATCTAAGCCATATCTATCTAAAAGTATCGTAGTTTTAACTATCTTATCAGCAGGTATTAAGTCATAATATAAATAAGAAGATATATGAATTACTTCCTTTGGATCAACATTCATAATTTCATAGGCTTTTAAAAATGCTCTTTCATCAGGTTTATAAAATTTTGTATCTTCTGCTGTAACAATCCAATCAAAGAATTCTTCTAAACCAGCTAAAGTAATTTTTATTAACTTTCTTTCTGTGTTAGAAATTATTCCCAGTTTAGCCTTCTCTTTTAATTTCATTAATCCTAATATGACATCAGGAAAAGGAGGAGATTTAGCAAAATAATATACAAGAGCCTCGCCATACTTTTCATCGTATTTTTCGCCCATAACTTTCTTTAAACTATTTTTAAGTACCAAAGAATATGGCTTATATTCTTTAATTTCTTCCATTTCATGCTTAAAAAATTCTTCTGGGCTTATTCCAAGAAAGCTAAGATAGGAATTTATTGTATACATCCAATCTACTAATGTTCCGTATAAGTCAAAGGTAATAATTGGTTTGTTAACCATATTTAAAATATTGTTTAATCAAAAAAATATTTATTTAGGATAACCCTAATTTCTATTATGGTAATTGAATATATGTTAGCAGCTTTAGCACCTTTCATGGTAGATGCAAGCTTAGGTTTAGCTTATTATAAAAATATACAAATAATAAGAAAGAATCTTAGATATGTTATAGCCTTTGCTTCAGGTCTTGTCATTTCAGCTGCTTTTTTTGAACTACTGCCACATGCGAATATATCTGGAGAATGGTTTAAAAGTAACATATTATTTGTAGCCTTAGGCTTCATTTCTTTTTATGTAATAGAAAAACTAACACTTTTGCATTCTTGTGGAGAAGAAGAATGTGAAGTTCATACTTTAGGAAGCATAACTGCTTTAGGAATGGCTGCAGATAATATTGTGGATGGTATTGGAATAGTAACAGGTTTTCTTATCGATCCAATCTTAGGAATAGTTATAACCATTGCTGTAATAGCGCATGAAATACCTCAGGCTATTTCTGCATCCGTTTTACTTAAGAATTCTAATGTAAAAAATACAAGAGGTTTCCTTATTTTATTCTTAGGTGGGCTATTTTACTTAATAGGTGCAATTATAGCAAACTTTATACCAGAAGAATTTTATCATGCAGTAATTGCTTTGGTAGCAGGTGTATTTTTATACATTGGTGCAGGAGATTTGTTATCAGAAGCTCATAAAAGGTTCAATTTAATGGTTATAGCTTCAGTAATTTTAGGTTTTATAACAATAATTTTAATTACAAGTCTTGAAATCATAGTAGGTGCACACTAATGAAAAGAAGTTTAGATTATCTATTGTTATTTTACAATAAAGGAAAACCTTTGCAATTAAAAGAAGTTTCTATTGCTTTAAATGTTAAACCTCCATCTGCTTTAGAAACATTAAATAATCTAGTAAAAAAGGGTTATTTAAAAAAGGTAAAGAGAGGTACTTTTATAATTACAGAAAAGGGTGAAGATTATATTAGGGAAATAATTTGGAAACATGCCGTTCTTGAACATTTATTTTTAAATTTTAATTTAGGAACAAAAAATTTATGCGAAATAGTAAGCAAGATAGAAGAATACTTTTCCAGCGATATTATAGAAAAAATATGCGAAAAATTAGATCATCCTGACAAATGTCCCCACGATTATGTAGTTCCTCATTCTGGAAGGAAAAAACTTGAGAAATACAAATATTGCAAAGTTTACTAATACTGTCCTTTAGGGTGAGGTTTTCATTTTAATAATATATAACTTGTTCAGCTTTTCTTTTTCTTACTCTCCTTTTAGCTTCATATACTATTTCCAAAAATTCTTCTCTGCTTAAAAGATCAATTCCTTCATCGCAATATAAACCTGTTCTTTCTTCAATTATTCTATCTATTTCCTCTCTTTCTTCATGTGTTGTTTCTATTCCTAAAAGAGCCAATAATTCTCGAACTTTTATACTCACAAAATTATTTTTATTTTTAAAGTTATTTATTCTTATTGAGATTGAACTAACCTATGCCTGCTAATTTGCCTAAGGAAGCTAGAGTTAAATACCAAAAGGTATTGGAAGCTAAAACTAAAGAAGAAAAGTTGAAAGCTTTACAAGAATATCTCTCAGCTATACCTAAACATAAAGGTACTGAAAATTTAGTAGCACAAGTAAGACATCAAATAGCTAAACTAAAAAAAGAAATAGCTGAAGAAAAGGAACTTAAAAGAAGAATAACAAAGGGGAGTAGCTATAACATAAAAAAAGAAGGAGATTTGCAGTATGTTTTAGTCGGTTTAACAAAATCAGGTAAAAGTTCTTTATTTACAACTTTAACAGGTGCCAAATCTGAAGTTGATAATAGACCTTATGTTACTACAAGACCTATTGTAGGTACTTTAAATTATGGTGGTGTTTTAATTCAACTTATAGATCTTCCTTCAATAATGGAAGGAAATGAAGATTGGAATGATCTAATTTTTTCCTTAATTAGAACTTCCGATGGTTTAGTTATAGTTTTAGATGCTTCAAGCGATTTTTATGAACAATTTTTAAAAATAAAGAAAATACTTCAAGAAAACGGAATTATCATAGGTGAAAGAAGATTTTACGTTAAAATAACCAGATCTCCATTTCAAAAATCCCATGTTATAGTTAATGGCGAAATAATTGATGGAACCGAATCTGATATTTATAGAATTTTGAATGATTATGGAATGAGAAATGTTCTTGTTGAAATATTTGGAAAAGCAAGAATAGATGAAATAGAAACAGCTATAATAGAAAATGTGGTGTTCAAACCTGCAATAATTGTTATAAATAAAGCCGATACAATAAAAGAATTTAAGGAATATAATTTTGATAACATTCCTTATTTATATTGTTCTACGTTTTCCAAACTTAATTTGAATTTGATAGGAGAAAAGATCTTTAGTTCCTCTAATGTGATACGTGTTTATACAAAAGAACCAAACGAAAAGGAGCCTTCAAAAAAACCTCTTGTAGTTAAAAAAGGAACGACTGTGTTAGAAGTTGCTGAAATGATCCACAAAGACCTAGCTAAAAATTTTAAATATGCTAAGATTTGGGGTAAAAATGTAAAGATTCAAGGAGAAAGAGTAGGACCCAATTATGTTTTATCCGATGAGGATATAATTGAAATAAGGGCATGAATGAATTGTTATGTTCGTCTCCTTTATCTTTAATATTACTTCCAAAGTTAATATTTGATGAAGAAGGGAACATAAAAGAGTTTTCTTTCATAGGTTTATCTTTGGAACCTTGTATTAAAGCTAAAATATGTGTTTCTGAAAATTTTAAAATAAATTATGATGAGAATAATGTAATATTAAATATTTTAAATGATTTAAAAAACTATTATAATTTAAATTTTATAGAGATAAATTTTATTAATTATAATAGAATTTTCTCTTTAAATTATTTAAATTCTCTTGTTTTATCTTGTTGTATTCCTTATTTATGGATAAATAATTATAGAAATTTATATGAGAGTTTTAATTTAATTGATAATTTAATAATTAAAAATAAAGTTGGTTTAGAAATATCTTTTCTTTCACTTTTTGGCGGACTGTGCTTTGTTTCTAAAAGTTATTTAGGAAATTTTATTTATAAAATACCTATAAATTTAAAAGATAAAAATGTTATAATTTTAGAAAGAGGACGTTATGATTTTTTTGACATTATAAAAGATATTCATTATAGAAATGTATTATCACATCATACTTTAGAAAGCTATGAAGTTTTAGAGAATAATTTAAATATGGAAAATATATATGAAGAAAATCTAAGAATAGCTTATAATGCAGGTCTTATTGATGATGATTTCTTTGATATAATAAGATTATTAAAAAAAGAAGGGTTTTATGCAGGATATAATTTTTTTGCAAAAGGAATTCATGTAATTACAGAAAAAGAGAAAACTGAAAGAGTAATTCGAATTCTTGAAGGCATCGCAGGAGATAAAAGTATATCAGTATATAATGTTAATTATACGGGATTAATTTTTGAATAAGTTAAAATATTTTTCCTTTTTATTATAATTTTAATTATGGATTTTGAAGCAATCGATACCAAATATGGAAAAGTATTTTTAATTGAGAAATTAGATCCAAAAGTGAAAAATCTGCCCTTTTCAATTAAAATACTTCTTGAAAATCTTATGAGAAACTTAGATAATAACATAGTAACAAAGGATGATATTAAATCTTTAATTAATATGGAAATAGGTAAAGAGATACCTTTCTTTCCTACAAGAGTAATTTTGCAAGATTATACAGGAATTCCTCTAATCGTAGATTTAGCTTCAATGAGAAGTCATGCTAAAAGATTAAATCTTGATCCCTTGAAAATCAATCCTAAGGTTCCTGTAGATTTGGTAATTGATCATTCAATACAGGTTGATTATTTTGGAACAGTTTATGCCTTAAAATTGAACATGGAAAAAGAGTATGAAAGAAATTATGAGAGATACATGTTTTTAAAATGGGCTCAGAAAGCTTTCAAAAATTTCAGATTAATTCCTCCAGGGAAAGGAATAATTCATCAAGTAAACCTAGAATATTTAGCTAAAGTTATAGATTCAAGAGAAGGTAAAGTTTTTCCTGACACATTAGTTGGAACTGATTCTCATACAACTATGATAAATGGAATAGGAGTTTTGGGTTGGGGTGTTGGAGGAATCGAAGCTGAAGCTGTTATGTTAGGTTTACCTTATTACATTCCTATACCTGAAACAATTGGAGTAAAATTGATAGGAGAACCAAGAGAAGGAATCACAGCTACCGATATAGTTTTGACTATAACTGAAATGTTAAGAAAAGAAAACGTTGTAGGAAAATTTGTAGAGTTTTTTGGTCCTTCATTAACATATTTAACAGCTCAAGATAGGGCTACGATATCAAACATGGCTCCTGAATATGGCTCTACAATAAGTTACTTTCCTATAGATAATGAAACTTTAGATTATTTAAGGTATACAGGAAGAAGCAAAGAGCATATAGAAATGGTAGAATTTTATTCAAAAATTCAAGGATTATTTTATGAAGGGCAAAAAATTGAATATAGCAAAATAATTGAGTTTGATCTATCTCAAGTAGAGCCATGCATAGCTGGACCAAGGAATCCTGAAGAAAGAATACCTTTAAGCAAAGTGAAGGAACATTTTAAAAACATAATAGAAGAATATGAAAAAAGGAAAAAGTCTTCATTTATTCCCAACGGTGCTGTTGTGCTTTCTTCAATAACTAGTTGCACAAATACATCCAATCCTTCAGTAATCTTAGGAGCTGCTATTTTAGCTAAAAAAGCTATAGAAAGAGGTTTAAAGACTAAAGAATATATTAAAACAAGCTTTGCTCCAGGATCTTTAGTTGTTACAGAATATTTAAAATCAACAAATCTTTTACCTTATTTAGAAGCATTAGGTTTTCATATTGTTGGCTATGGTTGCACTACATGTATAGGTAACAGTGGTCCATTGCCTAGTATTGTAGCTAAGGAAATAGTCGAAAAAGATGTATATGTTGTAGGCGTTATAAGCGGAAATAGGAATTTTGAAGGAAGAATAAATCCTTTACTTAAAGCTACCTTTTTAGCTTCGCCTCTTTTAGTAGTAGCCTATTCCTTAGCAGGTAAAATAGATATAGATTTTTACAATGAACCAATTGGTTATGATCCCAATGGATCCCCCGTTTACTTAAAAGAAATTTGGCCTAGTTTTAAAGAAATAAAAGAATATTTACCTAATGCTTATAATATTGAGCTTTATTCGAAGATTTATAAAAATATAGAAGAAGGGGATGAAAATTGGAATAAAATTAAAGTAGAAGAAAGTGAGGTGTATAATTGGCCAAGTTCTACATATATTAAGGAGCCTCCATGGTTTGATGAAATTCATATTTTAGATGATATAATAGGTGCAAGAGTTTTACTTTTACTTGGTGATAGGATAACAACCGATCATATTTCTCCTGCAGGTCCAATAACAAAAGATAGTGAAGCTGGAAAATATTTATTAAGCTTGGGTGAAAAAGATTTAAATACCTTTGGTGCAAGGAGAGGAAATCATGAAGTAATGCTTAGGGGAGGATTTAGTAACATTAAACTCAAAAACTATTTGGTTGATAAAGAAGGAGGATATACCTTGTATTTCCCAACAAATGAAATATTAACAGTTTATGAAGCTGCTATGCGGTATAAAAAGAATAATGTTCCTTTAATAATTATTGCAGGAAAACAATATGGAGCTGGAAGTTCAAGAGATTGGGCTGCTAAAGTAACAGCTTTGCTTGGAGTTAGGGCTGTTATAGCTCAAAGTTTTGAAAGAATACATAGGTCAAATCTTGTAGCAATGGGTGTGATTCCTTTACAAATAGATAAGTCTTGGAAAGAATTGGGAATAAAGGGAAATGAAATATTTAATATAGAGGGATTGAAGAATTTAAAGCCTAAAGGAAAGGTAAAGGTAAAGGCAATCGGAGAAAATTCAATAATTGAATTTGAAGCTATTGCAAGAGTTGATACAAGCATAGAATTAGAATATTTGAAAAAAGGAGGAATAATACCCTACATATTTGAAAAAGTTTATGGGAAAGGATAGAGAGCTGATATGGAAAGATAAAAAGAATTATTTTATTCAAAGGTTAATAAATGATCAAAAAATTGGAAGAGTAGATGAAGATATTTTGGAACTTTTAAATTTGATCAATTCTTTTGAAAATTATTACTCATTAAGTTCATGTAGTGGTAGAATTCAAATAATTGAAGGAGAAAATCTAAGTAAAAGAGACGAACTGAAAAGCATAGCTAAATGGCATAGGGAGGTTAAATTAGAAGAAGTTAAAGAGATTCTTGAAAAGAAATTAAGTAGCGAAAATCTTTGGATTTCTGTTCAACCGCCTATATTGCATATTGCATGCAAAACTTTAGAAGATGCATTTAATTTAATAAAGATTGCTAGGGAATGTGGTTTCAAACACAGTGGCATATTATCCTTTGAAATTGATAGATATGTTGTAGAACTTAATTCAAGTGTAAGGCTAGATATTCCTTTAATTCATGAAGGAAAAATGGTTTTTAATTTTGATAAAATAGATGATTTAATATTTATATTAAATAAAAATTTGAAAAGGGCTAAAGAAAGCTTAAATTTGTTAAAAGAAAAATTAAGTAAAATGAATTTATGATTAAAATCAGAACGGCTAATTTAGAGGATAAAGATAAAATAGTTGAATTGATAAATAGCATGGAACAGAATAGTTATATTGTAAGATTTATAGATGAATGGCTTAAAAGTATTAATGAAAAAGTATTTGTTGCCGAAGATGATGGTAAAATTGTTGGAATAGCTCACTTTTTTATTCAAAATGAAAATGTAGCATGGTTCGAAGCAGCACGTATACATAAAGAATATAGAAATAAAGGAATAGGTACAATGCTTGCCAATGTAATGCTTGATTTTGTTAAAAATCTAGGAATTAAGAAAGCAAGATTAGTTACGGGAGGAACAAACATACCTGCACAAAAACATTTAGCAAAGACAAAATTTAAATTATATTCAAAATGGGTTGCTTGGAAAATTGATTTTCAAAAAATAAACATTGAAGATTTGGCTTTTAAAGAAGCAGATTTTGAAGAAATTTGGAATTACCTTAATAATTCAAAATGCTTTATAGATTCAGGTAAGCTTTATTTTGATAGTTGGATTTTCTATGATTTTACTAAAGATTGGTTAAAAAATAAAATAAATGAGAATAAAGTTTTCTTTGATGGAAATGGGATAGTTATATTTGATGAAATGAGCAGATTTAAAGGAAGTTTCCAAACTTCTTATTTTGAAGCAAAAAATCTTAATGTCATGAAACTTCTTAGTTATATAATTAAACAAGCTAAAAAAATAAACGTAAGTTATGATAAAATATTCATTGTCACGCCAGCCAATGAAGAATTGATAAATGTATTAAAAAATGTTGGAGAATTAAGATCAGAATTGTTAATATATGAAGCAAAAATAGATTAAAATATTTTAAATACTTAAATATTCTTGATGATGAAGGCTGGTATTTCTGAAAAATGAAGATATGACACCAGTCTGAAATTTATATAACTATACCTCCTTCAGTTAATTTTTTAATATCCAGTATTTTATCAACTTCTTCTTTTGTAACTATTCCTTCCTCAACAAGTAATTCCTTTATGCTTTTTCTTGTTTCCATAGCTTTTTTAGCTATTTTCGCTGCTGCTTCATATCCTATTTTAGGAGTTATTGCTGTTATAACCATTAAGCTACTCTCTGCATATTGTCTGCATCTTTCAACATTAGCCCTTATTCCTATTATGCATTTATCTGCAAAGGTTATGCATGTATTTGATGCTATTTCTATTGATTCTAAAATGGTATAACCTATTAAAGGCATCATCATATGTAATTCTAAAAAGCTATATTGTGCAGCAGTAGTTATAGTAGCATCGTTGCCAATTAATTTAGCTGCTGCCATTGTTACAGCTTCAGGGATTATTGGATTTACCTTTGCAGGCATTATGCTTGAACCAGGCTGTAAAGCTGGCAAATCTATTTCTGCTAAACCTGTATTTGGTCCTGAATTTAATAATCTTAAATCGTTACCTATTTTCATTAAAGAAACAGCTAAGGATTTTATCGCTGAACTTAAAGCTAAGACAGCATTCATACTTTGCAAAGCTTCAAAACTATTATTTGCTTTCTTAAATTCAATACCTGTAATTTTACTTATTTCTTCAATTGCCAATTCAGCATATTTTGGATGAGCGTTTAATCCTGTACCAGCTGCAGTACCTCCTAAGGCTAATTCTTTTAATCTTTCAGATGCCTTTTTCACTTCTTCAATATCATGTAATATCATGCTTGCATATGCACTAAAATCTTGTCCTAAAGTAACAGGCACTGCATCTTGCATGTGTGTTCTAGCTGCTTTAACTATATCTTTAAATTCTTCAGACTTTATTTTAAACGCATGATATAATTTTTCCATTGCAGGAAGCAATCTTTCATAAACCATCATTAAGGCAGCTACATGGATCGTTGTTGGTATAACATCATTGGTAGATTGGCATTTGTTGACATGATCGTTTGGATGTACAGGCTTTTTATCTCCTTTCTTTCCTCCTAATAATTCATTAGCTCTACTAGCTATAACCTCATTCATATTCATATTGGTTGATGTTCCAGAACCTGTTTGGAATATATCTACTATAAATTGATCATAAAATTTACCTTCAATTATTTCCAGTGCTGCCTTTTCTATAGCTTCAAAAATATTTTTTTCCAGCAATCCAAGTTTATAATTTGCTCTTGCTGCTGCTAATTTAACTATTGCTAATGCCTTTATAAATTCTGGTTGAAATCTATATTTAGATATTTTAAAATTTTCGTAAGCTCTTTGTGTATGTATTCCATAATATGCTTCAGCAGGGACTTTAACTTCTCCTAAAAAATCCCTTTCAATTCTATATTCCATAAAACTTTAATATATGATATGCTTAAAAATCTTTTATTTACATAAATATATTGTTTTATAAATTTTAATATTTAAAATTACTAATTATTTTTTACTTTCTTTTAATATATTACATTTTATCAAGTATTCAGCATATAAACTTATATGTTTATCCATGAGATCAAGTAAAGGAAGAATTGTATCTTTGTTTAGCGAATAAATCACATATTTACCTTTTCTTTTATTTTCTATAAATCCGCAATCCAGCAAGCATTTTAAATTATGTGAAACTCTGCTTTGCTCAAATCCTGTCTCTTTTACAATTTCAGACACAGTTTTTGGGCCATCTCTTAATACATTAATTATTTTTAATCTTGTAGGATTTGAAATAGCTTTAAAAAACAATTTATATGCTTTTTCCTTATCAATTTCCATAAAATAAAAATATTGTATAGATTATTTTTGTTTATGCCAAAAGCCTTTGATTTTGTAAAAATAGAAGAGCTTCCTCCAAAACCCAGAAAACATTCGATAATTGAAATACGAGGGCCATATTATTCGGCGGTTACTTATAACTATTTACAGGGAATTTTGGATGACTGGGGTGAATACATAGATGGCTTTAAATTTGCAGGAGGTTCACAAAGATTATTAGATAAAGAAAAGGTTAAGAAAATAATAAAACTTTGCCATGATTATAATGTCTATGTTTCTACAGGTGGTTTTATTGAAAGAGTAGTTCTTCAAGGTTCTGAAGCTGTAAGAAAATATATAGAAGAATGTAAGCATCTTGAATTTGATGTAATAGAAGTTTCAAGTGGTTTTATAGAAATTAGTTTAGAAGACATGATCAAAATTATTAAAGATATTAACAATGCAAATTTGAAGGCTAAACCAGAAATCTCGTTTGTTAAAGGAGCTGGAGGAGGTATTGAAGTTTTAGGATATGAAGTTCTATATAAGGATATTAATGAAGTAATAAAACAATGTGAAATGCTTTTAAAAAGCGGAGCTTATATGCTAATGCTCGAATCTGAAGGTATTACTGAAGGTTTGCCTCCGGGGAAGTGGAGAATTGATATAATAAAAACTTTAATAGAAAAATTTGGTTATGAAAAATGGATGTTTGAAGCAGCTGAGCCTCAGGTGTTTAAATGGTATTTAAAGAATGTTAGCAAAAAAGTAAATCTTTTTATAGATCACTCTCAAATTGTAGAATTTAATGCATGGAGATTAGGATTATGGGGAGATAAAGATATATGGACAAATGCAAAATTTTCTTATAAGTAGTTATTTTCTTTTTAAAAATATTAAAGAAATAAAGCTTAAAATAAAAGTTATAGGAATTATGAGTTCTTTGATATTTTCATAAAGATATCCATACATTACACCGCTTATCATTGTTGAAATTCCTATTAATAATCCAAATGTTCCATATGCGTATCCTCTGCTTTTCATATCCACCAAATCTGATATTGCTGCTCTCATGTTTGTTTCATAAATTGCACTTATGGAACCCCATATAAAACTTGCTATTAATATTAACGTTATATCTGGAGATAAAATTAGCATTATTGTGGAAAATGAAACAAGAAAAGGTAATAAGTAGAAAGTTTTTAAGCCGTATTTATCATATAATATTCCTGCAGGTATAGCAACTATTGCATCCGCAACCATTGCAATCATATACATTAAAGCAATCATATAATCGCTAAGCAATCCTTCATACTTTAAACGAAAGGAAACCAAACCCCAGTGTATAAAAGCTAAAGTAATAAATAATACAAATATTGTGTATAGCCAAAATTTTTTAGGCAATTGATTGTTATTAGTGTTGGTTGCTAATTCAACTGATTTAATTATTGGCATATTAAAATAAGCAAAGAATAAGAAAAGAAGAGAAATTAAAGCAGGTATAAATAGCAAAATAAAAGCTATGAAATAATTTATGTTTGTGGAAAATAAAATCCATGCTATTATCAATGGACCTGCGATCGCTCCTACTTGATCTAGGAATTCATGTATTCCAAATCCTTTTCCTTTGCCAAAGCTTTCTGAAACTTCAGCAATTAAAACATCTCTTAAAGGTGTTCTTAAACCTTTACCTATTCTTTCAAGAAATATTAATGATAAAGCAAAAATCCATTCGTTTGCAAAAGCAAGTAAAGGAACAGAAAAAAGATTTATCATATATCCTAATATTATTAGCGACCAGAATGTTTTACTGCTTTTAATTTTAAGAGATAATAAGCCTGAAATGTATCGTGTTAAATATCCTAAAAGTTCCCCTATTCCTATTAATCCTGCAATAATTGCAGTTGCACCTAAAATTTCAATATATGAACCTATTACAGATCTTGCTCCTTCATAAGTTATATCAGCAAATAACGAAGTGAAAGATAAAGCTAAAAAAATTACTATAATCTTGTTTAATTTCATTAAAAAAGAATTAATTAATAAAATAAATTAATTATTTAATCGCACTTAGTATAACCACAATCAGGATTAACGCAAGTATAACAATTATTTTCGATTTTTAAAGTTCTTAAATTACAACGTGGACAAATTTGGAATAAATTAAGTTCTTGTATATTTGTTGTTTCAAATTTTATTTTCTCATCGTGTTTCTTTTCTTCTTCTTTCTTAATGATTCCTGTTTCTCTAAAGAATTCTTCTATAACTTCAGCTATTTCGCCATATAATGAGTGAATAAATTTTCCATTTTTCCAATATCCTACTTTATTTGGGTCATAAATACTTCTAAGCTCTTCAAGAATAAAAATAGGGTCATCAAATCTTCTAAATATTGCTGATAATAATCTTGTTAATACAGCAAATTCTGCTGCCTTTGTTAAATCTTTACTATTTATAAATATTTCGAATGGGCGAACCTTATCTCCTTCTTTTATATATCCTATGGTTATGAATATAGAATGCTGAGCAAAATGACTCTTTAATTTATAAACTTTAGCATCTATAACGTAAGGTCTTTCCAATGGCTTAGATATTTTTTCTTCTTTTATAGCTTTCTCTGGAATAACTTCTCTTTTTATTTCTTTAATTTCAAAATTAAATGAGTTTAACTTTCTCATATTAATCCCCTATCTAATAATATATGATAAGGAGTACTTAAAGTTCCATCTGGAAGTTCAATTACTTCATCTCCTTTTACTATGTAAGTTTCTTTTCCATCCTTTATTTCAAATAATTTCTCTTTAATTTCTTGGAACCTTGTTTTTTCTTTAACTGTACTAAGTATTGGGAATCGACTTCCTTCTCTATATATTGTTACACTTTTCAATCCTGCCTTCCATGCATAAAGATAAAGCTTTGATATCAACTCAGGATGAACATCTTCAGGTAAGTTTATAGTTGAAGAAATACTATGATCAACATATTTTTGTGCTATTGCTTGAATTTCAATTCTTTTGAAAGGATCAATATGATGAGCAGTTCTGAAGAAATATCCTGGCAAATATCTTTTCAATTCCTTTATTTCTTGTGCATCTTGAACTTCTTTTTCAATTCCTTTAATATCTATATAAGCTTGTATTGTACTATGGAAAACTTTAAAGAAAATATTTCTTCCAATGGATTCTGTTCTTCTTAAATAGAACATATCAAAAACAGGTTCTATTCCTCCGCTTACTCCAATATAATTCTTTCCATTATAATCAAAACTTTTCACAATATTTGAAATTGAGCCTGTAGGAGCTATGGAAAACAAAGCAATATTTCTTACACCATATTTCTTTATCATTTCAATGGTTTTGCTGTTTAAAGCTTCCTTGAAATATGGATTTTGTAAATATTTCTCATAATCAATATCTAATTTACCTTTTTCTTTAGCTAAAAGTGAAGAATATCTATAGCCCAAGTTTGCCATGAAATACATTACTTTATCTAAAGTTTTTAATGCCTCAGGGCTATCATAATCTATTCCTAGTTGATAGAACATGTCAGCTATTCCCATGACTCCTAAGCCTATTCTTCTTGTTCTTCTGCTTGCTTCTCTTTGCTTTGGTAAAGGATGCAGCAAAATATTCCAGTAAATTACATTATCCATGAATCTTATGGCATATTTTATTACTTTCTTCAATTTACGCCAGTTAATTTTAGCATAGGGAGTAAATGGATCATCTACAAATCTAGATAAATTAATTGAACCTAAATTGCAAGCTCCACCATCTTCTAAAGGAACTTCTGCACAAGGATTTGTTGTTGCGATTGGAATTCCTACATAATCTGAAGGAGAATAAGTTTTCATTCTATCAAAGAACATTATACCAGGCTCAGCTGTTTTATAATTTGATTCTACAAACATATTCCATATTTCTCTTGCCTTAACTAACTTCCTAATTTCTCCTGTTTTATCAGATGAGAAGTATAAAAGAAAATCTCCTGAATATTTTATAGCCAAGTCATAATCTTTGTTTGGCAACTCTAAAACATAATCACCATATACATCACGCTTATATACATCTTTTAAATCTTCTTCATTTATTCTTATTCCATATTCTTTCGTTAAAAATTCATTAAGTTCTTCAATTTTGTCAAATATTTTGATTAGTTCATAGTTTTCTATTTTTTTGGAAGGAATTCCATATGAATAATGAACATCCTTTAAATTATCAACTCTCCTTAATACTCCTTTTACTTTTTTCTTATAAACTAAAATCTTATTAGGTCCAAAGTTAATTTGCTCTTCAACAGCTCTCATAAACTCATTGCTAACTTTTATGCTGATGTTGGCAAATCTTACCTGCGTATTTTCCATAACTGCTTTTTCTATTTCTTTTAACTGTATCTCGTTAAACATGTTTGTAAATCTTAGCTGATCAACAATTTGTGAAGTGACCCAGTTTGGTATTTGTTTGCATTTTATAAATTCTATAACATCAGGATGCTTAACATCGATTGTTAGCATTAGAGCTCCTCTTCTTCCCTCTTGACCTATCAATCCAGTCGTTAATGAATATAATTCCATGAAGCTTACACTTCCTGTTGAAGTTATAGCAGCATTATGAATCCTTGAACCTCTAGGTCTTAAAACAGATATATCTATTCCAATTCCTCCACCATAAGAATATGTTCTTGCTGCTTCATAAGCAGCTTTATAAATTCCTTCAATGCTATCATCTTCGATTACCGAAACAAAACAATTTGCCAAAGTCTTTGCTCTGTATAGATCTCCAGCTCCAGCTAATACTCTTCCTGCAGGCATAAAGTAGCCTTCATACATTAGCATATAGAAAGCCTTAGCATATTTCAAAGCTTTATCTATGTTTTCTTCAGCTGATGCTATAAATGAAGCAACTCTTAAAAATAAATATTCTGGTCTCTTTTCTATTAATTCCCCGTTTAGATCCTTTAGAAAATATTTTTTCTCGTATATGCTTTTTGCAAGTTCATTATCGCCAAGATAATTTGGATGAAAAGGTAGCAAGCCTTTCTTTAGTAAATCTAGCATTTTTAAATAAACATTTTTAAACATTTCGATTCTTTCCTTACCTAACAATGAAACCATTTTTGGCTCTGGCTCATCAAACATCTTAAGAATTTTTTTAGTGAACTCTTCAATTTCATTTATATACCTAATTTCAAGCTGTTTTGCCATTCAAAAACTAAATTATTTTATCCAATATAAAAGTATTTAAATTTTTCTATTAAGCGTAAATCTTAAATAATAATTTGACTCTTTCTGTGATGTATGAAACATATAATAAATAAAATACTTGGGAACTCTATATTAAGCTTACTTTTAGAAGCAAGTGCTGCGCCAAAGCCTGCAGGTGTTGATAAAATTAATAAATTTAAAAATTTAAATTTTGAAAATTATTTAGCAACAACATCTTACATTTCATATTATTATTATTTATCTATAATTGATGGGATTAAAG
>JAVVGB010000022.1:0-16984 GCA_032249315.1 Thermoproteota archaeon | reverse complement strand
TTAAATAAACATTCTTTATATCTGCAAATCTTAAATCATTCAATTGTTTATCTAAAATTGTATAATTTTCCTTTAATTCAATTAACTGTTTTGGATAATCTTTAGTTAAAGGTAACAATCTCTTACCATATCCTCCTGCCAAGATTCCGCCAATTACATTCATTTCTAGTATAATAATGAAATATTCCTTTAAAAGTTTTGTTTAGAAATGTTTAAATGTATTCACGGGCAATAAAAGACCTTATTTTACTTAAACTGCCGCTAACTTTTTTTACATAGCCATGACTTATTTTACCGTAATTGCCAAAATAAAATACGCAAGCCCTTACTTTATTTAAATATTCTAAGTTGCATCTTAAAATGCAATAATTTTCATTAATTTCTATAATTTTTATTCCTGAAAAGCATAGGTCTAATTTTCCGAATAAAGTTGTAAATATTTCTAGAAATTCTCTCTCAAAACTTTCTTTATCTTGTTTTTCTAAAAATTCAATTAATAGATATCTACGTTTAATTCTCATTTTACAAATTTCTTTCAATTCCCTTTATGGGATACTGAGCCTGAAAAAAAGTATCTTCTTGAACTGGAGTATGCCTTTCAATTCCCTTTATGGGATACCGCCCGCGTGATTTTCCGCTTTGTTTTCGGATATCCATGCGGGACTTTTTATTTAATTTTAATCCGGTTCTAGGCTTATAAATTTTTCCGCGTCGGATAATAAAATTTTGACATAGCCCTCGAATGATCATTCGCATGGTAATAAAATTCAATTAAACTGAAATAATTAAGAATGTTTTATAAATTTAGAAAAGTTTCAGGCAACGTTATTAAATTTTTATTTATATATTTCTCTAGATTTAAGCAACTAAAAAAGCCTAATACATCTTTAGGAGCTTTAATTTGTTTACTATTCTCAGCACCTGAAGAAATTATTATTGGCTTTTCTTTTCTTATACAATATTTAATTATTTCACTCAATTTTTTTATCAGTTTTTTCTCGTTTATAATATTTATATTAAGATAATCAGAATATAATATCTCTAAATAAACTTTTCTTTGAGAAATAAAATTTATTAATTTTTCATCAATATTTAAAATATTATTACTATTAATTGTTAATAAATTTATTTTATATCTTTTTATAATATTTATTACTTCATGTTTATTAGTAAAATAAATAAATTTCAGAACATTTTTTTCTTTTATTTTATATTCTTGACTACGAACAATATATTTTATATTCAACTCATCGCAAATTTTCTTTTTATATTCATTTATTTCAAAACCTATATATTCATAACCAAATTTTTTTATAATGTTTATAATTTTCCTAAACTCTTCTTCATCATTAGTTTTAATAAATAAATCACAATATTTATTCATCTATAATAGAAGACCGATTTTTTTATAAAAATCTACAATAGCAGTTTTACTAAGTTGTGGTATAGAAATGGTAACTTTAATTACATCATCACCTTTACTAATTTTAAAAACATTTTTAAAGGCTTTTTGTTTATTAAATCTTAAATGTAATTTATATCTTTCATCTAAATGCAAATCAATATTATAACTTAAGTATTTTTTATCTTCTTCACTTAATACGTTAGCTAACCTAATTAAAAAATCTTTTGCTTCTTTTTCATAAATTTCTGTAAAAACATGAATTATCGCATTGCCCCAGTGACCATAAAGTTTTTTGAATCGATAATTTTTTATTTCAAATCCTATCAAACAATTCATAGCTCGGATTACTTTATCCAAATCTTCTGTAACATGAGAAAAAGTCTCAATTCTTACCTCAAATTTTTTCATAAATAAATATAAGATTTTGTAATAAATAATGATAAGATAAAAAATGTTTTCACCGCCAAGTATGGGTTATGATAGGGCAATAACAATTTTTTCCCCAGATGGTAGATTATACCAAGTAGAATATGCACAAGAAGCTGTAAAAAGAGGATTAACTGCAATTGGCATAGCTTGTGAAGATGGAGGGGTTTTAATTGCTGAAAGAAGGAAATTTTCTGCTTTAATAGATGAAAAAACTTTAGAAAAAATTCTAAAAATAGATGATCATATAGGAACAGCTTATGCAGGATTAGGTCCTGATGCAAGAGTTTTAATGGATGCAGCAAGAACTACCTGCCAAATTCATAGACTATTATATGATGAAGATATACCAGTAGAAACTCTGGTTAAAAGGATTTGTGATATAAAGCAAAGCTATACTTTATATGCTGGTGCAAGACCCTTTGGTGTATCTTTTATTTTCCTAGGTGTAGATGGCGATAAGGTATATCTGTACGGTACTGAACCTGGCGGTTCATATGCTGGATATAAAGCTCATGCAGTTGGTATAGGTGCACAGGCTGCGCAAGAATTACTTGAAAAAGAGCTTGCAGGAAAAGAAATAAAACTAGAAGAAGGAATAAAATTAGCTATAAAAGTTCTGAAAAAAATTTCAGAAAAAGAAATTACGCCAGAGCAAGTAGAGATAGGTATAGTTGAAGTAAAAACTAAGAAATTTAGAAAGTTATCTCAAGAAGAAATAGAAAAATATTTCAAAACGTTATAAACATAAAACTTTAATATTTTTATATATGGGTGTTTAAGGTGACAAATGTTATAGTAAGATATGTTTCTAAAGGTGAAAAATTTGAAATGATCGTAGATTCTGAACTTGCATGGGAATATAGATTAGGTAAAAGAACTAGTTTGGAAAATATTCTTATCTCTGATACCATTTATAAAGATGCAAATAAAGGAGAAAGAGCTACAGTAGCTTCATTACAAAAAGTCTTTGGAACAACAGATGTAATGAAAATAGCTGATATAATAATAAAAAAAGGAGATCTGCCTATAACTGCTGAAAGAAGAAATAGATTAATAGAAGAAAATAGGAAAAAAATAATTAACATAATAACTAGGAATTGTATAGATACGAGAACAAATGCACCTTTACCTCCTTCAAGAGTAGAAAATATATTAAAAGAATTAAAAGTTAGAATAGACCCTTTTGCAAGTGCTGAAGAGCAAGCAACTGAAATAATCAAAGAAATTAAAAAAGTTATTCCAATAAAAATAGCTAAAGCTATTATACAAATACAAATTCCTGTAGAATATGCTAGCAAAACCTATAATCAAATTATTGCTAAAATGAGTACAGTAGTTAACTCAAACTGGAAAAACGATGGTTCTTGGGAAGGTGAAGTAGAAATACCAGCAGGCATACAAGAAACCTTTATTCAGAAAATTAATGAAATTTCAAATCGAAAAGCTATAATTAAAAATATTAAAATTATATGAAGAGAGAAATAGTTTTGCCTGGTACTTTATTAGCTACAGGAGAAAATTTAAAGCCTGGATTATATACTTTTAAGGAAGATATTTCAATATATGCAGGTTTATTAGGATTGTTTGAAAAAGATACGGTAAAAAAGGGAGAAGTAATTAACATTATTCCTCTTAAAGGAAAATATTATCCTAAAGAAGGAGATAATGTAATAGGAATAGTTGTTAGAACATATTTATTTTCATGGTTGGTAGATATTAATTCCTTTGTATATGCAACTTTACCCTTTTCTAATGCAGTAAAGGAAAAAAGAAAAAAGAAAAGAAAGTTTGAATTAAATTTAGCAAATTATTTATCAGTTGGAGATGTTATATATGCAAAAATAGTAAGTTTTGATAGAAATTCTCCTCCTGTTCTTTCTTTAAAAGAGAAAAAAGGATTAGGAAAAGTAACAAGTGGATATCTTATAACGATGAGTCCAGCCAAAATACCTAGATTAATAGGCAAAAAAAGCTCTATGATTAATATGATTAGAGAAAAGTTAGGAATAAAAATTATTGTAGGAAGAAATGGTAGAGTTATAGCTTTTACTGATGATTTAAATAAAATAGAAATTCTTAAAAAAATAATAGAAAAAATTGAACTTGAATCGCATACCTCAGGATTAACAGATAGAATAAAAATGTTTTTAGAGGAGAGCAAAAATGTCTGAATTTAAAAGAAAAGACGGTAGGGCAAATAATGAAATTAGACCATTAAAAGCTGAAATAGGAATTTTAAAAAATGCAGATGGTTCTGCTTATTTTGAAATGGGAAATACAAAAGTCTTAGCAGCAGTATTTGGTCCTCGTGAATATCATCCTAAACATGAAGCATCTCTTCAAGAAGGTATTGTAAGAGCTAGATATCATATGACACCTTTTTCTGTTAAAGAAAGAAAATCTCCAACTTTAAGTAGAAGAGAAATAGAAATTTCAAAGTTAATTAAAGAAGTATTTAATGCATGTATAAAACGTGATCTCTTTCCTAGAACAGCTATAGATGTTTATATAGAAGTTTTAAATGCAGATGGAAGTACAAGAGTAGCAAGCATCAATGCTGTGACGTTAGCTTTGGTAGATGCAGGAATATTTTTATATGATTTAGTTACTGCTGTTTCCGTAGGAAAGGTAAATGGGCAATTAGTGGTTGATTTGACAGGGGAAGAGGATCAAACAGGCGAAGCTGATATGCCAATTGCAATGATGCCTTCTAAGAAAAGGGTTCTACTTCTTCAACTTGATGGAGAACTTACCTATGAAGAATTTAATACCTTATTGAATATGGGTATCGAAGCTATCAACAAAATATACGAATTCCAAAAAACATGTTTAAAAAGTAAGCTAGAGGAATATTTAAAAGCTTATGGACAAATATGAGCGAAGAAAGATTTAGTTTGTTTGTTCCTAAAATTAAGCAGCAATATATTTTAAACTTGTTAAAAAAAGGGAAAAGATTAGATAATAGAAATTTTGATGAAATGAGGCCAATTAAAATTAAAACAGGCATAATACCCAATGCTGAAGGTTCTGCCGAAGTACATTTAGGAGATACGATAGTTTTAACAGGAGTTAAAATGAGCATTACTAATCCGTATCCTGATCAGCCAGATAAAGGAACTTTGATTGTAAACTCAGAATTTCCTCCAGTTGCTTCTCCCGATTTTGAACCAGGACCCCCTGATGAAAATGCTATAGAATTAGCTCGAATAATAGATAGAGGTTTAAGGAAGCCAGAAGCAATAGACTTTTCTTCATTATGTATCATACCTTCAAAAAAAGTTTATGGAGTTTGGATTGATATCTATGTTTTAAATCATAATGGAAATTTGGTAGATGCTGCAGGAATTTCCACTTTAGCTGCATTATTAAATACAAAATATAGAAAGGCAGAAGTAAATCAGCAAGGAGAAGTTGTTTTAAAAGATGAATTGGTTAACTTAAAGATAATAAATTATCCTGTTTATTTAACATTTGGAAAGATTCTAAACTATATATTATTAGATATGAATTTAGAAGAAGAAATAATGTCTCAAGGCAGATTAACTGTTATAATCTCAGGAGAAGGTAAAATTTGCGGTTTACAAAAAAGTGGTATAGGTTATTTTGAATTAAATGAACTAGAATTTGCAATAAAGAAATCTTTGTCTATGTATCAAAGCATAAAGGATTTAATATTAAAAAATGTAAATAAATAAAATGAAAAAACTAAGAACGTCTTTTGGAGCTAGATATGGTTCAACGTTAAGAAAAAGATATGCAGAAATAATGAAAGAATACAAAAAACCAAAGGAATGTCCAAATTGCGGTAAAGTAGGGAAAATAAAAAGAATAAGAATTGGAATATGGCAATGTCCTAAATGCGGAGTTAAATTTACTGGGGCAGCTTACACAACTTCAAGTCCTGTAGGCAAAATGATTAAATACCAAGCTATAATTCAACAACCACAACAAAAATCTAGTGAGTGAAATTTATAATTACAACCTCAAGAAAGCCGCCAAATAAAGTAAGAAGTTTTGCTAAAGATATCGCTTTTATTTTTGCAACTAAACCTTTAACAAGAGGTAAATTTTCTTTAAAAGACTTGATTAAAAAGTTAAACAACGATGATAGACTATTAATTATAGATTGTAAAAAAGGAAATCCTAGTAGAATAAGAGTAATAGATAAGAAAGGAAAGGTATTCCAAATATTATTGATGGGCGTGAAACTAATTAGAGAAATGAAGGAAAAACCTGTGTTTAAAAATAATATTCCAATGATTTTAAATGAAAATGAATTTTCTGAAAGAATTTCGAAAATTTTAGGTTTAAAATTAGTCAAAAATATTGAAGATGCAAATTCAGATTGTTATGTTATAAAATTTGTAAATGAACAAAATCTTTTTTCTTTGTATATTATTGATCCAGAAAATAAAAAGATGTTCGGTAAATTCTTTACTATAAGAAAAATTGTTGAATAATTACAAAATTTTTTTAAAAAAGATTTATTCACGATTTATTAAAAATATGAATATGGTCATCTATGAAATAATTGCTCATATGGAACATACATTTAAAGATGAAAAAGAAGCTTTATTATATTATCAATCAATTTTACCTGAGTTTAAGAAAGGTTTTCCAGGAATAAATGAAGCTAATATAAAATTAATGGACAATAAAATAATTATGGAATTTCGTTCTTTAAGTATATCAAGGCTAAGAGCTATATTAAATTCTATTAATAGATGGTTAATAAGTATGACGGATGTAATTAAATATACAGAGGTTGAAAAAATTGGCACAACAGCTTCCTCCTGAGATACAGAATTTAGCATTAAAATTAAAACAATTAGAAGAACAATTAAGGCTAGTTATTACTAGAAGGCAACAAATTAAAGCTGAATTGATGGAAATAGAATTGGTTAAAGAAGAGCTAGAGAAAATATCAGATGATACATTTGTTCATAAAATGGTAGGAAATATATTAATTAAAATTTCCAAAAAAACAGCTTTAGAAGAAATAAACGAGAAAAAAGAAACTTTGCAATTACAAGACATGACTTTGGATAAACAAGAAAATATATTAAGAAAACAATATGAAGCAACTTCAAAGGAACTTGAAGAAATGATCAAAAGATATCAATTAGGAGGAACTGGTACCGTATCATAAAAATAAAATTAATGAAAGAAGTAATAGTAATTAAAGATCTTAGTTTTCGTTACCAAGGAACAAATTTTTTTTCATTAAAAAATATTAATTTAAAAATTTATGAAGGAGATTTTGTATTATTAGCTGGTCCTAGTGGATGTGGTAAAACAACATTGATTAGACTATTAAATGGTTTGATTCCTCATTTTTACAAGGGTGACTACACAGGAGAAGTGTCAGTTTATGGTTTGATCGTTAAAGATAGAAAAACTTATGAAATGGCTAAACATGTAGGAATTGTTTTTCAAGATCCTGAAGACCAACTTTTATCTATGACTGTGGAAAAAGAAATAGCTTTTGGTTTAGAAAATTTAGGTTATAAAAGGGAGGAAATGTTCAAGATAGTTAATGAAACGATCAAATTATTAAACATTGAACATATTAGATTTAAATCACCTTATTTGCTTAGTGGTGGAGAACAACAAAAAGTAGCAATAGGTTCAGTTTTAGCTATTAAGCCAAAGATTCTAGCTTTAGATGAACCATTTAGCAATTTAGATCTTAAGTCTTCTTATATGATCGCTGAACTGTTAAATTATTTAAACAAGAATTTTAAGTATACGATAGTAATTGCTGAACATAGACTAGAAATTCTTGCAAACTTAGTTAACAGAATAATTGTGATGAATGAAGGAAGGATCATTTTTGATGGTTCAAAAAAAGAGGTTTTATTAAATGATTTAGAAAGCTTTGGTATTATGGAACCTAAAATAAGCAAAATAAGTAAAATTCTAAGTAAAAAGTATAAATTTGAATTATGTTTAAGTTTAGAAGAATTTATAAATAATTTTAAAAAAATATATGAAATTAATAGAAATTAAAGATCTTTATTTTAAATATCCATTTGAAGAAAAATATGTTTTAACAAATATAAATTTATGTATAGATTCTAATGAATCAATAGCTATATTAGGTCCAAACGGTTCAGGTAAAACTACTTTAATAAAACATTTAAACGGCATTTTAAAACCTACAAAAGGTGAAGTTTTTATTGAAGGAAAAAATACCAAAGAAAAAAGTGTAGCAGAACTTTCACGAATAGTTGGAATTGTTTTTCAAAATCCAGATCATCAGCTTTTTTCCAATACTGTTTTTGAAGAAATTTCTTTTGCATTAATTAACTTTGGTTTTAATAAAGAAGAAATTGATAGAAGAGTAAAAGAAATGTTAAAGTACTTTAATTTGGAAAAGTATGAACAATCTTCACCATTACTTCTCAGTGGGGGAGAGAAAAAAAGAGTGGCCCTCGCTTCTATTTTATGTTATGATCCTAAGATAATTGTATTAGATGAACCTACTGTAGGATTGGATTATTTCCAAAGAACAGCTTTAATTAATATTATAAAGAAATTGAAAAAGGAAGGTAAAACAATTATAACAATAACGCATGATATAGATTTTGCTTTAGAGGTAGCTGAAAGAGGAATAATCTTAAAAGATGGCAAAATAATCAAAGACGATTTACTAATTAATATAATATATGAAGAAGAATTGTTAAATGAAGCCAATTTGGTTCAACCTACATTAGCTAAAATAATAATAGAACTTGAAAAGAACGGAATTAAAATTGGTAGAAACATTACAACAGTTGAAGAATTTATTCGTTCAATTAGGCTATAAAATGATAAGACCTGAATTGTTTTTTGCAGTAAAGAAAAAGTCTTTTATTCATAATTTAGACCCGAGAACAAAATTAATTTTTTCAATAGCAATGCTAATCTTAGCATTGCTTAGTTCCTCTTTAACATACTTATTTTTCTTATTTATAATTACAATGGTTCCTTTATTCTTAGCTAGATTACACAAAGAATTACTATCTGTTTTAAAATTTGTTTCTTTATTTGCATTTCTTGTATTTTTGTTTAACTACATTTTTACTTTCAATCTTTATCTATCATTAGCCATGGTTTTTAGATTGCTAATAATAGTTTTTTCTTTTTTAGTTTTTTCTTTAACCACTTCTCCTGATGAAATAGTTCTTATGCTATATAAATTAAGATTCCCTTTTTCTTTGGTTTTTTCTCTTTCTTTATCTATAAGATTTATTCCTACACTTATGCGTGATGCTACTAATATTATAGATGCCCAAAGGTCAAGAGGCTTAGAAACACAAAAAGGTAATTTAATAAAAAGAATTAAGAATTATATACCTGTTTTTATTCCGCTTCTCGTAATTTCTATTAATAGAGCTATGAATGTAGCAGAAGCTATGGAATCTAGATGCTTTGGTGCTGTAAAAAGACCTACTTCATTTTATGATATTAAATTTAATAAATTAGATTTTATTTTTCTATTTTTCCTTTTCCTTTCTATTTTTTTCCTAATTTTTATAAATTTTATTTCTCCTTATTTCTTTTTTAAAATTTAACTGGAAGCTTTTGAATTTAGCTGGAAGATTTTCAATTATAAAGTTAGGTAATTACTAAGAAAACTTTTTAAACTTCTAAACTATTTTTACTTCAAATGAAACCTCAACGTGAAGTTTCAATAATAGGTTATGGAGGTTATGTTCCTATTAGGAGAATTAAAGCTAAAGAAATAGCTAGAATATGGGGAAAGAGTGAAAAAGTTTTGCCTTTAGAAGAAAAATCTGTTGCTGCTTATGATGAAGATACTGCTACAATGTCTGTTGAAGCTGCATATAACGCATTAAAAAGAGCAAATATTCCTTCTAATATTATTGGAGCAGTTTATGTTGGGACAGAATCTAAAATTTATACTGTTAAACCAACTTCGACTGTAGTAGCAGAAGCATTAGGGATAGTACCTAACGTACTTGCTTCAGATTATGAATTTGCATGTAAAGCAGGAACAGAAGCAATGCAAACTTGTATAGGTTTGGTTTCTTCAGGTATGGTGAAAGCTGCTTTAGCTATTGGAGCAGATATAGCTAGAGGAAGACCTGGTGATGAACTTGAATATACAGCTGGAGCTGCAGCTGCTGCTTTTATTTTAGCTAGATCTAAAGAATTCCAAGATATTGCAATTCTTGAAGGAAGTTTTTCATATGTAACAGACACTCCAGATTTTTGGAGAAGGGAAGGTCAAATATATCCTATGCATTATTACAGATTTACAGGGGAACCTGCATATTTTCATCATATAAAAGAAGCAGCTTTAAATCTTATGAAAGAATTGGGTCTTAAGCCTTCAGATTTTAAGTATGCAGTATTTCATCAACCAAATTCTAAATTTCCTCAAGAAGTTGCAACTGCATTAGGATTTAAACCTGAGCAATATAAACCAGGACTTTTGGTACCTGTTATAGGAAATTCGTATGCTGCATCATCTATGTTAGGTTTTGCAGCAGTATTGGATATAGCTAAACCAGGAGATAGAATTTTGTTAGCTTCATTTGGTTCAGGAGCTGGTAGTGATGCTTTTTCGTTTATTGTAGAAGATGGAATTGAATCTAAAAGAAATTTAGCACCATTAATTATGGACTACATAGGAAAGAGAAAATATGTTGACTATGCAGTTTATGCTAAACATAGAAATAAGTATAATAAATAAAACATGAGTGAAGTATATATAACTGGTATAGGGATTGTTAAGGTAGCAGAACATTGGAATAAATCTTTAAAAGTTCTGGCATATGAAGCAATACAAAATTGTTTAAAAGAATGTAATTATAAAAAGCCTGACTTAATAATTGTATCTAATTCATTAGGTAGCTTTATACAGCATCAAGAATCTTTAAGTAATTTAATAGCAGAAAATTTATCTTTTAACAAAATACCTAATTTAAGAATTGAAACAGGAGAAGCTTCTGGTGCTTCAGCATTAATGATAGGTTACATGGCTATAGCTTCAGGAATGTTTAAAAATGTTTTAATTGTCGGAGTAGAAAAACTTTCAGATGCTTTACCTTATCAATTTACATCATATGCTTCTTCATTCCTAGACTATGAATATTTTACTTATAATGGAATAACTCCTGCCTCAATATTTGCAATTTTATATAAATTATATTTAAAAAAATATAATGCAAAACAAGAAAACATAGCACAATTTGCCTCACATGATCATAAAATGGCTATAGCTTCAGAACATGCACAATATAGATTTAATTTGCCTGTTGAAAGAATATTAGCTTCTCCCATTCTTGTTGATCCTATAAGACTATTTGAAAGCTATCCTATATCTGATGGAGCTGCAAGTATTATGTTATCAAGTAAAGATCAAATTGAAAACAAAGATTATAGTGTTAAAGTAGAAATGATTAGTGCTATTACAGATCTAAATATTCTGTATCGAGAAGATATGTTATTATTTTCTTCTTTAAGAGAAGCATTTTATAAAATTAGAAAACATGCTAAAATAGAATTAAAGGATATAGATTTTCTTGAAATTTATGATCCTTATACTATTGCCGCGCCCATAATATTGGAAAGTTTGGGAATTTTAAATAAAGGTGAAGGATATAAGTTATTAATTGAAGGCCAACATGAAAAAGACGGTGAACTTCCTTTAAATACCCACGGAGGATTAAAAGCAAGAGGACATCCTTTAGGAGCAACTACATTGTATCAAGTATGTGAAAGTGTTTTACAATTAAGAGACAAGGCATATAACCAAGTTCCAAATGCTAATATAGGATTAGTACATTCAATGAATAACATAGGAGATCAATCATTCCTTATACTATTAAAGAGGGCATAAATATGAGTGCACCTTCATATTGGAGAGAAAAGAAATACAGATATAGATTAATTGCCAAGTATTGTAAAAAATGTGACAAAAAATATTATCCGCCTAGGTTGGTGTGCTTAAGTTGTGGTAATAATGAATTAGAAGATGTTGAACTTCCTAAAAAGGGTACTTTAATAACTTATACTTGGGTCACGCAACCACCTAAAGAATTTGCTGATAATGCACCTTATGCTATAGGATTAATAAAGCTAGATGACGGCACGATGATTTTTGCACAATTAACCGACGTAGATTATGAAGAGTTACGTGAAGGATTAAGGGTCGAAGCAGTATTTAGAAAAATGTTCGAGGAAGACGATAAAGGTTTGATTTATTACGGTATAAAATTTAGACCAGCCTATTTCGAATCAAATGTTGTTTGAAAAGAATTTTAATTAAAGACGAATATTTTTCTTTAAGTATATTCATTTTATAAAGTTAAGAGGATATCACAAAGGTATAATATAGCCTTTTTCATCAACATTTACAATTTTTCCTTCGTTAGTTATCTCAATTTCGCCTTTTATTTTAGCTATATCGCCTTCTTTAAGAATTTCTGTATAGCGTTGTCTGTATGTAATTATAGAGTATGTCTCGTTATTTATCAAAGATTTAACGATGTATCTAGCAGGCCATAAATAAGCTTCTTTAGCATTGATTGTTTTTACTTCATCTTCAATTGTATCTTTTCTTTCGGTTATTTCAAAATATCTTCTTTTTACCAATTTTATTGAAAATAAATACTTTTTAGCGTATATTCCCTCTGTTCTCTTTAATTTTTCAATTTTCTTAAAGATCTCATAGTTTATAACATTTCTAAATCCTCTTTCATTATATAGGTTTCTTAGGAAATTACCTCTTATAGGTAAAAATTTCCTTTTTTTAAATAACTTACTCAATGCTTCATAGATTTGTTCGTAATTATTCCCATAATAAAAAATATCTATATCTGACTTTTCATTTTGTAAATTCAATAAAAGGGATCCTGAAATTCCAAAATTCTGAACCTTTTCACCACATTCTTTAACTACATTTAATACAATTTCTTTAGCTGCCTTTTCGTGAACGTTGAGAGGGTTTTCTAAAATTTGCAAAAGTCTTGCAATAGGATTAAAGTATTTGTTAATATTTTCTATATAAAAAATATATGTATATTTTTTTAAATAATCTGAATAATTATAAATATTATAATTAAAATATCTTTGTAATAAATTTAAATTTTTATTTTCTGTAATTTTATAATATTTATTATTTTTATATATATATTTAGGTTTTACATATATTTCATCATTTTTTTCATTATAAAAAATTATATAAAAGATATTTTTATTTTTATCTTCTATTGCCCCTCCTTCTAAAAACATTATTTTTTGTAAAATGGAGGTTCAGCTATTTTTGAATCGTACATTTTATCTCTTATTTTTATTTTAACTGTTCCCCCTAAGAAAAAGAATCCTGAATTTATATATCCCATTGCTATTCCTTTTTCTAAAATAGGTGAATATCCACCGCTTGTAATATATCCTATTTTTTTGTTGCCAGAATATATTTCATTACCTTTTCTTGGCAAAGGTCCTTTATCTTTCATTATTAAACCAATTCTTATTTTTTCAACTCCTTTTTCTAATAAACTTTCCAATTCTTTTCTTCCTATATAATCTCCTTTATTTAAGCTAAATATCCAATATCTTGCTTCTAACGGATTTATTTCTTCGCTTATTTCATTACCGTATAATAAAAATCCTGCTTCAAGTCTTAATGAATCTCTAGTAATTATACCGCATGGCTTTATTCCTTTTTCAATTAGTTTTTTCCATAATTTTTTTCCTTCATCAATTTCTAAAATTAACTCGTAACCACTTTCACCTGACCAGCCGCTTTTACTTACAATTTCTACTTTGCAATCAAGAACTTTTATATTTCTTAAAAAACTTTCTCTTTCAATGTTTAAATTCAATTCATTTTCTTCGAAATCTTTAATTTTTCTTCCTTGTATAGCAAGCATGCATGTTTTAAAAGTTATATCTAAAATTTCTATCGAATAATTTTTTTCCTTAGCTATTTTATTTAACCAATTAAGATTTTTATCTCGATTTATAGCATTACATACAATTAAATATTCTTTATCATCAAGCATGAACAAAGATATATCATCAACAAACCCAGCTTTATAATTAAGCATAGCGGTAGGTATAGATATTTTACCTGGTGATAGCTTTAAAACATTTTTTGTTGTAACATAATCTAAGAATTCAGTTGAATCTTTACCTTTAATAATAATTCTTCCCATATGAGAAACATCAAATAAACCTATTGCATTTCTTACGGACATATGCTCTTCTATATTGCTAGTATAATTCATTGCTACTTCCCATCCTGCAAATTCTCCTATATTTGCTCCTAATTCGATATGAACTTGCTTAAGTGGTGTAGTAAACATCAAATAACTATAATTTATATATGAATAAATGTTTAATCAAATAATCTTTAAATTCGTTAGAATCATTGAAGGAAAAAATTTAAAAAACAGAGAAAAATATTTTAATTAATAGTTAGCGCCGTGGTGTAGCTGGCCAAGCATGCAGGGCTTTGGACCCTGAGACCCAGGTTCGAATCCTGGCGGCGCTATTTACCACTTTTTTAAATTAAACAAAATTTTACTTTTTGTGGCCTGAATAAGTAGCCTCTTATTAATATTAAAGAAAATTTTTAGCTTACTTGTATTTTTCCCGTAATTCTGTAATTAATGAATCAATTTTTCCTTTATAATTTCTAATAACTTTATTCCTTTCCTCGTAAATCTTCTTGTATTTATCTGCTGGTATTTTTCTTATCGCGAATAATTTATTTTCCTCTTCTAATGTTTTTATTTCTTTAACCAATGCATTGTAATAATTTTCTATTTCGTTTATGCTTTTAACAATCTCTGGATGTTTTTGCTTTATTATTTTTGATAAACTTCTAATTTCTCTTTCTCTACTATTTATATCCTTTTTCAAGTTATTCATTCTTAGATTGAATTCTTGTTTGTTTATTAAACCTTTCTTAAGATTATTTTCCAATTTATCTATTTCTTCATAATCCAATAAAATGCTTTCTATCGCAGTTAAATAATCATCAAGTAAAGGAATTCTTCTTTCAAAAGCTAAAGGTTTACCTAAATAGAAATATCTAAAATAAATTAGTGAAGCTGCAGATATTAAAAATACGATAATTAAAATTTGTACGAAAAGTGTTAAGCTACTAAGATAGATTTCTTGTTTTCCTTCAATTTTTAATGTTAAATTAATTTCTGGAAATATTCTACTCCTTATATATTTATATTGAATGAGATTATCTTTTTGTATAATTTCATCGGGTTGAGGATCTAAAGCTAAGCTTGATATAAAATTATTTGATATGAGCAACTCAAAATAATCTATTAAAAATGGATTGGCTTCAAGAACGTTTATTTTAAAATTAAAATTCCCACTATTGGGATCATAGTAACCTAAATTATTCAGGTTAATCTCGCTGGTAATAATTAAGGTTGCTTTTATGGTTCCTAATTCAAAAATAGGCAATAAAGGATTTCTTAATTTAATTTCTTCTTTCGAATGATCTATTTCCAAATCTCCCAGTTGATCCTTAGCTGAGATAAGTTTAGCTTTTGGTAAAATATTAGGTACCCATTTTTCAATTTTTTCTCCTCTGCCTGTATACTTTAATATTAGTTCATCTTCAATACGTAACTTGGCTCCTTCAACAAATAATTTTCTAACCATTTTCTCTATTTTTATCCAAGGTAATTCTGTAGGGTCTCTAAGTTTAAAGAAGAAAATCAAATTCGTTGTATTTGCTAATTGTTCTTTTCCGTTTACATTTTTAAAGCTATAGGTTATTGAAAAAGTCTGATCGGTATATTGCGTTCTGTTAGCTCCTTCTGGAGATTTTACATCAACAGAGGAAACTTTTAATGGAGAAAAGACTTTTGCTGAACCATTTAAAACATTATATTCAGTTAAAAAATATGCTGGAATTTCTATTTTAAGGGTATTGTTTTCTTCTAAAAATATTTTGTCATCATATATTCTATACAATGTAATGTTGGTATTAGCTTCAAAATTTCCTATTATATAAAAACCAAATTTTCTTTCATGAAATAAGCCCCATTGAATTGGTTTTTGAGGTTTTACCCAGATAGTGTATAAACTAACATATTCATATTCAGAAAGATAAACTGGTATTCTGTCTGTTTTATTTAATACAGTTATTTCATCCTTAACTATTAAGTGAGCAGGATTTACTGTTATTTCTCGTTTAACATTCAAAAATACTTCGCTACTTGCATTAACATTATATAGATTGACTAAGATAAATGAAAAAAAGATCAAAATTATTGCTATGCTTAACCAATTTCTCCTCATATGAATTATTAACGTTATTTTTTCATTAATAAATATTTAATTATTGGAAAAATGTTTTCATATTATGCAAAAGCAAGAACTTGTTGACCCTGTTCCTGAAACAATAAAACTTAATCGCAGATTAAATATCCCTCCATCGTTGGGAGAAGTAGGAGCTTTAAATTTTATATTGGAAGAATTAAGCAAAAATAGGATCATTGACATAAAATATTGTTTCTCTCCTGAATATCCTTATTTTAGTTATATTCCTGCAGCTGTAGATTATGTTTCGTTATCATCTGAACTTTTAACTTCATATACTCCTTACCAAGCAGAAGCTTCTCAAGGAAATTTGCAAATATTATTTGAATTTCAAAGTTTAATTTGTGAATTGACAGGATTGGATATAGCAAATGCTTCAATGTATGATCATTCTACAGCATTGGCTGAAGCTTTACTTATGGCTATAAAATATACTGGTAAAAAAAAGGTTTTAATTCCTCACTTTATGCGTAAAAAAAGGAAAGAAGTTGTTTATACTTATCTTAGACCTCATGGAATAGAAATTTATGAATATAATTTTAATGAAGGAAAAATAGATATTGCTGATATTGAATTAAACATTAAAAATTCTGCAGCTGTATATGTTGAAAATCCCAATTATTTTGGAGTGATAGATACAAATATATTAAAAATCTCAGAAATAATACATAAAGAAGATTCATTGTTTATCGCTGGAATAGAACCAGTATCCTTAGGCATTATAAAAGAACCAGCTTCGTATGGAGCAGACATAGCTGTAGGAGAAGCACAGCATCTAGCTATAAATCCCTTTTTCGGAGGTCCTTCTCTAGGAATATTAGCAATAAAAAATGATCAAAAATT
>JAVVGB010000021.1:0-17009 GCA_032249315.1 Thermoproteota archaeon | reverse complement strand
TAGGAATTGCTGCAATTATATTGGGAGTTTTATTAAGCGTAGCAGAATCAGCAAAATTTGGAAATTATTTGGATCCACTAATGTTCTATCCTTTAATGATCGGAGCTTCAGGAATATTAGGTTCAATTATAGGCTCCATGGTAGTAAATCCAAGATTAGGCAATAGAATGGAACCTATGAGAGTATTGGATTTAGCTTTCATTGTTTCTGCAATTTTAACAATTGCAATAGGTTCATATATAAGCTTTGTAATATTTCCCGCAAATATGGCAACGAGTTTAACTGTTGCTTTAATTTCAGGAGTAATTGTAGTTGTAGCGATCGAAAAAATAGTAGATTACTTCACATCTTATAATTACAATCCTACCAAATTTATAGTAGAGTCTTCTAAAATAAGTCCTGCCCACAATTTCTTAGCAGGATATACTGTTGGATTACAAAGCGCAGCTCCAGCTGCAGTAATATTAGTTGCAACGATCATAATTAGTTACTTAACAGGTTATTATTCTACTGGTAGCCATTTATTTGCAGTTTATACTACTGCTATATTGACAATGGCCATGCTATCTTTAACAGGTATAGTTATGAGTGTTGATTCTTATGGACCAATAACAGACAATGCAGCTGGTAATGCTGAGATGAGCAATTTAGGGGAAGATGTAAGAAAAATATTGGATAAATTAGATTCCGTAGGTAATACTGTTAAAGCTACAACAAAAGGTTTTGCAATAGCAAGTGCAGCTTTATCAGCTTTAGCATTATTCCAAGCTTTCCAAATGGAAGTAATAACCAATGCTAAAGAAATACCAAGATTTGCAGAAATATACGGTCAAGCCTCAATTCAATTCTTATTATCTGATCCTAAAATTATTGTAGGTCTTCTTATCGGTAGCCTATTACCTTTCTTATTTAGTTCTTATTTAATAAGAGCAGTTGGAAGAACTTCAATGAAAGTTGTAGAAGAAGTTAGAAGACAATTTAAGGAAATACCTGGTCTTCTTGAAGGAAAAGCTAAGCCAGATTATGCTAAATGTGTTGATATTGTTACAAAAGAATCTTTAAAGGAATTAGCATTACCTGGTCTTATAGCAATAGCTTCTCCTTTAATTCTAGGACTTACATTAGGTCCTTTAGCTTTAGGAGGACTTTTAATAGGTAGCGTCGTAAGCGGTGTTTTCTTAGCTTTATTAATGGCAAATGCAGGAGCTGCTTGGGATAATGCAAAGAAATTAGTAGAGTTAAGTGGAATGAAAAGAAGCGAATTGCATAAAGTTACAGTTTACGGTGATACAGTAGGAGATCCTTGGAAAGATACTGCAGGTCCTTCTTTAAACTCTTTAATAAAAGTCTTAAACACATTCTCTATAGTATTCCTTAGTGTAATTATGGTTTATGCATTAATAATTTAATCATTTCCAGCCAGCCTTAAAAGCATCCCAAAAAGCTTTCCAATAAGGATCTACATCAACATATTCCAACCTTTGCTTTTTTCCATTTTCTATTATCCATTTTCCATATTCCTTTTCTTTGATTTCTCCTATAATGAAAGCATTTATGCCATTGCTTTTTAAAATTTTAATTAAATCATCAGCTCTTTCTTTCTTTACACATATCAAAAGTGCACCTTCATTTAAAGAACGATATGGATCTATTTTAAAAAGATCACAAATAGCTTTTACATCTTCATCTACAACTATATTTTCTTTATATATTTCTACTCCAGTTTCAGATGCCTCTGTAAGTTCATAGATTGCTCCAAAAAGTCCTCCTTCAGTACAATCATGCATAGCTGTAACACCGCTTCTTAATCCTATTTTAGCTGCAGTTAAAGCATCCTTTACTGTAGAAAATTGTTTAAACATGGAAGCTAGTTTTTTCTGTGTTTTACTTCCAAGTTCCTTTTCAACCTTCTCAGGAAAAGCTCTTGCAAGAATGGATGATGCTGAAATAGCTACCCCTTTTGTTAATACCAATAAATTACTAACTTCAGCCATTCTACTGGTAACATAATTATCCTTTTCAGCTATCGTAAACATAACTCCTCCGCCTACAACAGTAAAATCACAACCAACATATTTTCCAGTATGACCTCCTATTATTGAAACACCAAGATTTTTCATTTCTTCATGAATTGCTAACCAATATCTTTTAAAATCTTCATAATCCATATGAGGGGGTAAATTGTAACTAAGCAACGCATACATTGGAGGATTACCACATGTTGTTAGATCTGAAGCTAATAAATGAACAGTTAGCCATGCAGAATCTTCCATTCCTAATGCCGGAATTATTGATAATGGATCAGAGCATGCAATAAGAACTTGTTGTTCATTTAACTTAACTGCTGCTACGTCTCCTCCTACTTTAGGTCCAAAAATTACGTTTGGATTTTCTTTACCTAAGTTACTAAGTATTACTTCTTTAAGGAATTTTTGGCTTACTTTACCTATTTCCATATATTTTTATTAAATTATCTATTTAATAATGAAAGCATGGTTTTTGGTTCAAATTAATAACGTTGAAAATAATCCTCTAGAATTAAAAAAGTTCAAATTAAGAAATTTAATGGATAATGAAGTATTAATAAAGATAAAGGAAACAGGCATATGCAAAATAGACATTGATTTAATAGAAGGACATGCATTGAGATTTGGTTATCCGAGTAAAAAAGGTATAATACCTGGTCATGAAGCAATAGGAATGGTAGAAAAAGTTGGTGATAAAGTAGAAGAATTTAAGAAAGGAGATATTGTAGGAATAAGCATGTTATATAGTGCATGTGGAAAATGTGATAAATGTTTAAGTGGGGAAGAGAATGCATGCAACAAATTAATTATAACAGGTGAAAAAATTGATGGTTGCTATTCAGAATATTTTATAGGAAAAGCTAATTTTATTTACAAAATACCTAGCGAAATTAACGAAATGGCAATATTAACCTTATGCAATTTACCATTAGCTTACAAATCTTTAAAATTATCATTAAGAAATATAAATGATAAAATAGCAATCTATGGTCTAAATATATTTTCATTTTTAGCTATACAAATTTGTAAAATATTTAATATAGATTATGAAATGATTATTTCAAGTGAGAAAGAGAAAGAAAAATTAAAAATATTTTCTGAAATAAATTTAAAGGAAATAAAAGAAATAAAAGAGAATTATTATGATTCGTTAATATTATTTGATGTAGATGAAAATTATTATAAATTAATTAAAAGCATAAAATTTAAAGGAAAGATTATAAATTCTACTATAAAACCTATATTTTTACCACCTTTATTTGAAGGTAAAGAAGTAATTTTAACAGGAATACCCAAAAGAAATGAAATAATGGAAATTCAAAGATTTAAATTTCTTAAAAAGATAATATTTACAAAAAAATCTTATAAATTTGAGAGGCTTAATGAGGCTTTAATTGACCTTAAACTTAACAAAAAATTAGAAAAAATGGTTGTGTCTATTCCTTAATAAAATTACAACTTCAGAGTTAAAGAGGAATCCCGTATATTGATATGAAAAAATTAGCTCTTAATTTTTGTTAATTTTTTATATTTTATAATCCAGAAATAAAGTATGAGCGAAATACCTCCTGATAATGTGCCAGAAGAAAGAATTAAAGAAATTTTGGAAAAATCAAAAGTAATAGCAGTTGTAGGAGCTTCAAGAACTGAAGGAAAACCTGCTCACTTTGTGCCTGCTTATTTAAAATCTAAAGGATATAAAATAATTCCTATAAATCCTTTTGCTGATGAAATACTTGGAGAAAAAGCTTATAAATCGTTACTTGATATTCCTTCTGATGTAAAAATTGATGTTGTAGATGTATTTAGACCTTCAGAAGAAGTAACAAAAGTTGTTGAGGAAGCGATAAAAAGAGGTGTAAAAATAGTATGGCTACAATTAGGAATTTATAACAAAGAAGCGGTAGAATTAGCTAAAAAGAATAATATTGAAATAATTTGGGATAGATGTATGATGGAAACCCATAAAAGATTATTTAAAAGTTAATAAACTTATTTACCTCTTTGATTTCCGAACATTAAAATATGTAGTCTTGTGGTAAAATTATAATTTCTTTTTTTGCTTTCATCTATAAGCCACAAACTTCTTTCTTTAATGGTTTTTTCATCTGTTCCTTCAGGCATTAAATAAACCTTTTCTTTATTTATATTTAATTTTTTAACTAATTCATCAACTTCATCCAAATCTTTTATGTCACAAATAACAAATTTAAAAATTGAGTTATTTATTTCTGAAAATACTTTTAAAACTTCATTCCTTATTCTTAATTTATAATCTACTTTAGAATTTGATAACTTTGGACTTACATTAAATAAATCAACTAATTTAATAATTTCTTCTTTAGGTTTTATTGTTCCATTGGTTTCTATTTCTATATAAAAACCTTTATTTTTTAATTCTTTTAATAAATTTTTTAATTTTTCTTGATGTAATAACGGTTCTCCTCCAGTTATAACAACACGGTTACAATCAAATTTGCTTATGTAATTTAAAATTTCTTGAATGTCCATTAAAAAGTAATCGATACCTTCCTTAGCCTTATCTTGATTTTCCCAAGTATATTTACTATCACACCAAATACAACTGAGATTACAAAAATAAAACCTTATGAAAATTGAAGGTTTACCAATATTAACTCCTTCACCTTGTATAGAGAAAAAAATTTCGCTTATTGGTAATTTCATATTAAAGAAAATAAAATAAAAAAGAAAATTTAAATTTTTAATTATTTAACTTCTTGAAAACCTTTTTCAGTTAATCCAATTAATGGATTTCTCTTGCCTATTCTTACTATTAATCCTTTTGCTTCAAGTTTTCTTAATGTATAATATGCTGTAATTTTGTTTAAGTTAAACTCTTTTACCAAATTTAAGAAATAAACAGGTTCACCCCTTTCCTTTAACCATTTCAGTATTTCGATCGATGTAGCTGTTAATGGTTTACCGTACTTTGTAGATATTTCTTTAACTGAAAGCCATTGACCTTTTACGTATACCTTTTGTTCTTCGGATTTTTCCGTAGTCATATGTTAATAATAATTAAATAATATTTATAAATATTTCTTTTAGATTTAGTTTTTGCAATGAGAGAAAATATAAAAATTTTTAAATTAAAACATAACTTTCAGAAAAAAATTACTTTTTCTACCATAATAAAAAGGAAAATCCATAAATTAAGAGTTATCAAGATATAAGGTTTAATTTTTTGCTTTTTGATGAAAAATCATACTAAAAAATTGTTTTTTAATTACAAGCAATCAAATATTTTTTTGAGAAATGAGTTTTGATTTTTCTTAAAAAGTCTTATAATTTAAATATTCTTAAGTTTTTATTCCTCAAATACTCTTTTTAGATTTAAAATAAGAAAATCTTTAAGTTCTTTTCCTTTCAAATTTTTATTTTTTGCATCCTTAAATATTTGTTCAATTTTTTGATTTTCTAATGAAAATTTAGCCCAATTTTCAAAATCACCTTGATATAAATGATATTCAATAGATTTAACATCAATTTTTTCTAAAATATCTATAAATCCTTTAAGGCTTATACAAGAAAAACCGCTGTAGTTATTATTATAATAAAAATGGAATTCATCTTTTGCGAAAATTTTAAGATTATTTTTTACTCTTGATTCAAAATCTAATAATATTGATAAAGCTAAAATAGCTACATGCAAAGGAGATTTATATACACTAAAGTATTCGTGAACTTCTTCTGAAGCTCCCTTTTTTAAAGACATATAATAGGGTATATCACTTACTTGCAAATATCTCCATGTTTTAATTAAATTTTCATCTTTCGTTTCTTTTACATATTTTTCGAGTCTCTCCAATAATTTTATATATTCTTTTTGTAGAGAATTTTTATACCAAGCACTAATGTCTTTTTCTTCATCAGCCCATGATATTGTATTTGCTTCATCAACATCTATTTCTCCTACAGGTTGCAAATTTTCTATAACTTCGGTAGGTGTACTTAAATATAATTCTTCATATTTTATTATCTCTTCAGGTAAATATTTCAGAAAATCTAAAATTCCAGATTCTTTCCAGTGATGTTCACCAAATGTTTCATAATCTACAAAAATTAAAATTATATTACCTTCACAATTTTTAATCCAAGAAGCATATTTTTCAGCAGTTAAAGGCCATTGATCCCAGTTTCTTAATGAAAATCTGAAAGCTATATCATCACTTAATTGATAATGCCTCAATAAGACAGGGAGTTTTTTGCAATATTTTGCTTTATAAACATATGTCGGTTTTCTCCAACCTAAAATTTTTTCAGTACCTTCAGCAATTATTCCTTTGAAACCTAATTTTTCGATATAATAAGCTATTGTATTATTATAAATTAACTCAGTATTCTCAAAAATTTTTGGTTCATAATTAAATAGTTCCTTAATTAAACTTTTATGCATCATAATTTGTTCTATCCATTCTGATTTATCCTTCCATAAGCTTGATAAAGAATGAAAGTATGTTTGACATAAAAACTCGACACAACCTGTTTTTATAAGATCCTTAAAAATATCCAACAATTCTTCATTCCATTTTTTTGCTTGCTCAACAAACAATCCAGAAAAACTAAAGAAAAATTTTACTTTTTTTAAATCTTTTTTATATTTATCTATTTCTTCTAAAATAATTCTTGTAGCAGGAATATAGCATTTTTCCGAAACTCTTTTGAAAATCTCATAATCGGATTTAAAGCCAAAATAATATTCACCTAACTCATCATTATTTACTCTAATTTTTTTAAATCTATATTCTAAGAAATCATTACGAATCCTATATGGTTGATGAAGTTTAAAGCCTATTACAACATATTTTTTATTAATCATTCATATTTTTCATCATTAAATATTTCTCTATTATTCTTTCTATTTCATATTTGGGTCTAGCACCTATCAAAGCTTCGATTGCTTTTCCTTTATAAAAGAAGAGTAAAGTAGGTATCGACATTATTCCAAAAGAACTTGCTAATGTAGGTTCTTCATCTACATTAACTTTTCCAAATACCACGTTGGTATATTTTTTAGCTAAATCTTCTATTACAGGTTCCATTAATTTGCAAGGATAACACCATTCTGCCCAAAAATCTACAACAACAAATTCATTTTTAGAAACTACATCCTTGAAATTTTCATATGTTAACTTTATAGGTTTGTTAAAGTTGGTCTTCTTTTCTTCCTTTTCTTTTCTAAGCATCTCAGACATCTTTTTCATTAAAATTCTTTCTAATTCCTTATCTTCCATAGATGGATAATTGTTTCACTAAAGATATAACTTTTTAGACGCAAAGATAAAAGTGCTAATTGTTATAACCTATCGCTTTAAATATTACTTCGTCTTTAAATTCTTCAGGTCGATATATTCTTCTTCCATCTATAACCAAAGGATATTTCATTAATTTCTTAAATGTTTCTGGTTTCAATTTTTTAAATTCTTCCCATTCTGTTACAATGATTGCACATTCTGATGATGATAAACAATCCTCTAAATTTTGTGCATAATGGATGTTATCATTGTTAAATATTTTCTTGAAGTTTTCCATAGCTTGAGGGTCATAAACCTTTATATAAGCTCCCTCTTTTAATAACCTGTCGACAATTTTCAAAGAAACAGCATTCCTTATATCATCTGTACCTGCTTTAAAGGATAAACCGAGAATAGAAATGGTCTTTCCTTTTAAATCTTTAAGCTCAGTTTTTGCTAATTCAATAGCTTTATTATATTGTTCATCATTGATCTTTATTGTTGTTTCCAATAAAGGCAATTCAACATTTATACTTTTAGCAAAATTTCTTAAAGCATCCAAATCTTTGGGAAAACAAGAACCACCATAACCTAATCCTGCTTTTAAAAATTCTTTACCTATTCTTTTATCTAAGCCTATACCTTTAGCAACTTCTTCAACATCTGCACCTTCAAGCCTTTGGCATAGATTAGCGATCATATTTATGAAGCTAACTTTCATTGCTAAGAAAGCATTATTCGCATATTTTATCAATTCAGCATTAACAAAATTGGTTTTTAAGATTGGAGGAAGATTTTCTTTATAAAGATCCTTATAGAAATCTTCTAAAATGTTTCCATCATTTTCTATTTTGTATCCTATGATTATTCTATCTGGATTAAACGTATCATAAACAGCATTTCCTTCCCTTAAAAATTCTGGATTTACTAGCAAACCAAAATCTTTACCTAACTTTAAACCAAATTTTTCAATGGTTGGCAAAACTAAATTATTCGTAGTACCAGGTATAACAGTACTTTTAACTATAATAATTTTATAATCTTTTCTAATTTCTTTTAAATAATTACCTATACTTTTACATGCTGCTTCTATATATTCTAAATTTATAGAACCATCTTCTTTAGAAGGAGTACCTACAGTTATAAATATTAATTCAGAATTCTCGATAACTTCTTTTAAATTATTAGTAGGTAAAAATCTTTTATTATAAACTTGTGAATAATATTTGTCAAGATCCTTTTCATATATTGGCAATATACCTTCCTGCAATTTTTTTATTTTTCCTTTATCGATATCATAACCATAACAAGTGTACCCTTTAAAAGAGAAACAAATAGCTGATGTTAAACCTACATAACCTAAGCCTATAAAAGCTATATTCTTCATTCAAAGATTTTATTATTGTAAGATTTTATTAATGCATCATAATAGAAAAAAGCTGTACCTATATCTAATCTTATTATGTTTTTAGGTAATGTTACATAGTTTACTTTTAGTCCCCAATCAATAGTTTTTTGTATTGCATCAGTAAGCTGGATTTCATTTCCATAACCCTGTTTTGTAGCCTCTATAGCATTAAAAATTACAGGTTCAAAAACATACATGGGTAAAACTGCCAAATTGGAAATTATTTCCTTTGGCTTCTCAATTACTTTGACTACATAGTTATTATCATTAGTTATAATTACACCATATTCTCTAGGATCATCAACTTCTTGAGCTAACAACGTAACAACGGATCCTTCTGAATGTTTATTTATAAGTTCTCTAATATGATAAAAATCATTCGAAATTATACATGTATCCCCAGCTGCAACTAAAAAAGTTTCATCTCTAACAAAAGGTTTTGCTAAATAAACTGCATGACCAAAACCCAAAGGTTCTGGCTGATTGATCCAAACTATAGTAGATTTCTCTACCATTGAATAAAATTCTTTTAAACTTTTTACAAATTTTTCTTTACCTTTCTTTTCTAATAAATCTAAGAATGAATAATCGGGTGTAAAATGATCTTCAACAGCTCTTTTACCTCTTCCTACAATAAAACAAAACTCTCTAAAACCAAATTTATATAATTGTTCAAATAAGACTTGCAACATGGGTTTAAGATATATTTCTCCGTTCGAATCCCTATAAAAAATAGGTAACATTTCTTTAGGCAATTCTTTAGTTACAGATAATAATCTTGTTCCTAAACCTGCTGCTGGAATTACAGCTTTTCTTATCATCCTCTTTTTTTAAAGTATTATACGCTTTTAAATTTTTAAATTAAATTAGAATATTCATTAGCTATCTCAACTGCTAATTTAGCAACTTCTATAGGATTATTAGCAAAAATATAACAAACGGGCTCGAAACCTTCACGGTCTTTATCTATTAAAATGGTAGGCACCTCATTTTCTTCTAAGAACTTTTTAAAAGAAAATAAAACAGGATCATCTTCAGATTTTAAATTTAAATTAAATTTATAATCTAAGCCCATTTTATCTAAGACTTTTTGTATTTTTTTGTTATATTTTATATACATACAACTTCTTATTCTTTTATTACGTGAATGAGCTAAAATTACCATATTTGCTAAATGTGTAGATGCTCCAAATTCAGGTTCAGCTATTGCTTTTATTCTTTGCTTAAATTTTATTAACCTACCAGGAAAGGATAAAACTTCAAATTTAAATTTTGCATTAGGTAAAGAATAGGCAATATTTGTATTTATTTCAGGAACTATGCGATGAAATTCCGTAGAATTTTCCAAAATTTTCAAAGCAGTCTTAATCTCTTCAACCATCTCTTCTTTATTTTGAGGTTGTATTTTCTTTGCTAAGCATACATCACATTGAGGATTAAGATTAGCTATTTTAATATGATAAGAACATATTGCACCACTTGAAACTAAATTTCTCCAAAAGTTTTCAAGAATCCTAATTAATGTAACGTTATCTGAAACTTTTTCTTCAGCTATATAATCTACTAATTCTTCAATATCCCTTCTTTTTACTCCAATTTTTTCCAATTCTTCAAAAAACTCATATTCGCCTCTTGTTCTTAATTTTAGATAATTATTAATCATGGGCTGGGAAATTACAAGAATTTTTGAAAGCTTATTTTGAGTATATCCTTTATCATATAATCTTACAGTTAAAAGAAACTTTAATCTTGGGAGAACTTTTTTTACGAAAATTTCTTCAGGTAAAAGCATATTATATAATAAATAAGTTATTAATTTAATAAATTATAAGTTAGTAATATGCAGAAGCCTTGGTTCTTAAGAAAGGAATATGTTGAAAGTTATGAACAATATTATGAAACAAAATATAAAAGAGCTGATATCTTAGAAAAAGAAGTATTAAAAGAAGCAATTTTAAAATTAGGAAATGGAAAAAGCATATTAGAAATAGGTTGCGGTACATGCCATTTTACGAGATGGTTTGAGAGTTTAGGTTATTATGCTGTAGGTGTTGATATATCTATTTTGATGTTAAAGGAATCAAAAAAGTATTGGAAGGGAGATATCATTCAAGGAGACTCTCATTATTTACCAATTAGAGATAAATTTTTTGACTATGTAACATTTATAACATGTTTAGAATATATGAAAGAACCACATAATGTTATAAAGGAAGCTGAAAGAGTTGCAAAAAAAGGAATAATATTGGGATTAATGAATAGTTGGAGCTTGCCAACTTTAAGAAGAAGAATACAAATTGCTTTAGGGAAGAATCCATTTTACATCGATACGAATTTTTACTCTATTTTAAGCATTAAAAAAATAATCAAAAGAGCTTTAAAAAAGTTTAAAATCATATATTCAAATAGTACAGTATTTCCTAGAATTTTTGGTAAATTAAAATCTAGAAGATTTCCTTTTGGAGCTTTTTTATGTTTAGCTATACAACTAGAAAATAAATGATAGAAGAAATTAGAGGAAAACTTGGCGAAGAATTAATTAATAAAAACATTGTTCACTGCGTCACTGCAAGCGTATCTTTATATAAAGCTATAGATATAGCAAGATATCTAATAAAACATGGAGCAAATGTTATACCTGTTTTGAGTAACGATGCAAAGAAATTAATTTCTCCTTATTTATTTGAATTTGCTACAGGTAATAAACCTATAACTAAGATAACAGGAAAAATTGAGCATGTTGAAATTTTTAAAAGATATAAAATAGATGCTGTGTTGATAGCTCCTGCTACATTCAATACAATAAACAAGATAGCAAATGGTATAGCAGATACAACTGTTACACTTTTTGCTTCTATAGCAATTTCTAAGAAAATACCTGTAGTTATTGCTCCAGCAATGCATGAACCAATGTTCAATAATCCCATTTTAATTAAAAACATTGAAAAGCTTAAGGAAGAAAATGTTTATTTTGTACAGCCAATAATAGAAGAAGAGAAAGCTAAAATAGCTAGTGAGCATGATATTTTAGCAAAAATACTCTTTGCAATAACAAAAAAAGAACTAAAAGGAAAAAGAATACTAGTTACAGCTGGAGCTACAAAAGAATACATAGATGATATAAGATACATTACTAATCCCAGCTCAGGAAAGATGGGCATAGCTATGGCTAATGAAGCATATTACAGAGGAGGAAATGTTACATTAATTCATAGTGAAGTTAAGGTTCCTTTAAGCCATGATTTCGAAAGTTTTTACGTTGAGACAGCATCAGAGATGCATCAAAAAGTAATGGAAATAATTAGCAAAGAAAAATTTGATTTCTTTATTGCTTCTGCAGCTGTAACTGATTATACTCCTGTAAAAAAATATGATGGGAAAATTTCTACTAAGATATTTAGCGATATTACTTTACAGTTAAAATTGACACCTAGAATAATAAGAAAAGTAAAAGAAATTTCCCCTGAAACAAAGCTAGTTGCATTTAAAGCTGAGTACGGTATTCAAGAGGATAAGATTCAAGAAATTATATCTGAATATGAATTTGCAGATTTTATTATCATAAACGATGTGTCAAGAAAAGATATAGGTTTTGGAAGTGATTTTAATGAAATTTATTTCTTTGATGGAAAAGAAATCTCAAAAATAGAAAAAACTCTGAAAACAAAAATAGCTAAAATGATTTGGGATAGAATCTTAATGCGTGCTTAGACGAATTAACTTGAAACTATTTATTTTTAATACAAGATAATTTTTTCGATGAAACTAAAAGGTTTATATTTAGTAGTAGATCTAAGCATTGAAAAAGATGAACTATTAAATAAAGTAGAAAAAGCGTTAAAAGGCGGCGTAGATATTTTACAGGTTTGGTATAATTGGAACGATCTAAATTATGTTTATGAAATTTCAAAGGATTTACTTAGGTTAGCAAAAAAGCATAATGCGCTACTGTTAATAAATGGTAATTATCAACTTGCTAATGATATAGGTGCGGACGGAGTTCATTTTGATACTTATGAAATTACTCCTGATCAAGTAAAAAAACTAAATAAAAATCTCATTGTAGGATATACAATTGGCAATGATTTAAATAGAGCTATATGGGCTGAAAAAGTCGGAGCTGATTATGTATCATTTTGTGCATGTTTTCCAACATCTACTGTTACATCTTGCGATATTGTTCCCTTGGAAGTTGTTAGAGAAGCAAAAAATAGATTAAAAATTCCTGTTTTTGCTTCAGGAGGAATAAATTTAAAAAATGTTGAGAAAGTTCTTGAAACTGGTGTTGATGGTATAGCTGTTATTAGCGCTATATTATATGCAGATGACCCTGAAATAGCTGCAAGAAAATTTAAAGAAAAATTATTGGAATTTAGCAAGCAATACCAGGAGGAAATAAAAAGAAACCTGTAAAGTATCCTGCAAGACCCATAAAATATAAGCCTAGTGTAATGTAAACAATAATAAATAGAACAAATAGAATATCATCAATTGTGGTCTTCAATTTTCTGATATAAACTTTTCTTTTATAAACCCCAAATCCTCTCAATTCCATAGAAATTGCTAAAGAAATTGCTTTTCTAAACATAGTAAAGACTAGTAAAGAAAACAAAGGAAACCAAGCTTTTGGATTAGCTAATCTAATTCCTCTTTGCTTATAAGCTTCTAACGCTTCTTCCTGAGTTAATTTAACTATAGGAAAGAATCTTAAAGCTATGAATGTTGCATATGCAAACTTATCTGGAATTTTTAAATATTGAACTAAAGCTATGACAAAGTCCTTGGGATTCGTTGTTGCTACAAAGTAGTATGTAAATAAAATTATTACAAAAAATCTTAATGCAATTATTAGTCCATAGTTTATTCCTACATCTGTAAAAGTTAGTATTCCTATTGGATTTCCACAGCTGACAAGTAAAGAGTTAAAAAAGAAAACACTAAATAAAATCGGTAAAGCAGCAAGTAAAAATCTTAAAAAATTTTTTACATTTACTTTAGATAATAAATTGATTATAATTATTAAAACAATAAAATAAAACAAAGGATAAATATCTATAATAAATAAAACAAATATTGCTAAAATAAGTAATGAAAAAAATTTAACAATAGGATTTATTTCAAACTTTTTCATAAAATTTCTCTAATTTTATAAATTTCTTCAAAATTTTTATTCTTGATGATATTTTGAAGATACTTTGGTAATGAATAAAAATATTCAGGATATTTATTTTCAATTTCGTTTAAAAATTCCTCAATACAGCTTTGATATTCAATTTTTCCTTTATTCATAATTATTATTTCATCAGCATATTCTATACATAGCCTTATATCATGGGTTGTTATTATTGCTGTTTTACCTTCTTTTACTAAATTTTTAATTAAACCTATAATTTTTCTTTCATTGTATTTATCTAAAGAAAAAGTTGGTTCATCACATATAATAACTTCAGGCTCGTAAACAAGAGAAATGACAATACTTAATATTTTTTTCTGTCCTTCGCTTAACATATGAGGATTTTTATTCTTATGTTCATATAATTCATAACTTTTTAATACTTCATCAATATTCCAATTTTTATTTGTTTCCTTTAATACCAACTTAATTTCTTCTTCTACACTTTTTCCAATAAATTGTACAGAAGGGTTTTGAAAACAATACTTAACTTTATTTTTAGATATGTTATAAATTACTTTTCCTAAACTAGGCTTATATATTCCTGCTATAATTTTGCAAAGAGTGGTTTTTCCTGAGCCATTTGGGCCAATAATTGCATAAAATTTACCTTTTTTAAAAAACAAATTTACATCTTTCAAAGCAATATAGTTATTTTGGTATTTATAAGTTACATTCGATAACTCAACTATTTTTTCTTTATTATATGCTAACTTAGGAACATAAATATTTTTAAAATTCTTTCTTTTAATTAAAATTTCTAACTCATAAGGGATCCAAATTCCTAATTCATCATAACTTTCTTTAATCTTTTCAAAAATATTATAATCAAATTCTCCAAAGTATCTTAAAGAACCATCTTTATTTAATATTAAAACTTTATTTATAATATCAAATATTTCTTCTAAATTATGCTCTATTAATATTAAATTTTTATTTTTTAAATTTTTAATTAAATTAAAAAAAGATTTTCTTGATATAGGATCTAAATTAGATGTAGGTTCATCAAAAATTAATATTTCGTTATCTAAAGCTATTATACTTGCAAGCATTAGCTTTTGCTTTTCTCCATAACTTAGAGCATTTGTTTCAAAATATCTTTTATCAGATAATCCTACTGCTGATAACGAAAAATCTATTCTTTTAAGAATTTCTTCGACAGAATATCTCATATTTTCTAAACCAAAAGCTACCTCATCTTCTACATATAAATTTACAATTTGTGCTTCAGGGTCTTGCTGAACAATACCAAAAATTTTCGATAATTCACTTATTGAATAATCCATTACATTTTTGCCTTTTATTAATATTTCTCCTTTGGTTTTAGATATTTTATATCTTTGAGGAAATCCTAATAAACATAGCACTAAACTAGATTTGCCAGAACCGTTCGGTCCTAAAATAAGTAAATTTTCTCCTTTCTTTATTTCAAAGCTAATATCTTTTAATATCCAATCATTAGAACCATAATATTTGAAATGAAAATTTTTAACTTCAATTAAATTATTCAATTTTCTTAACTTCTTTAGCTACAGGAAAAGCATCCAATATTCCTGTTAAAGCTAGTTTATCTATGGCTATTTTGATTCCTATACCTGCAATTATAGCACCGCTGAGTGAGTGCATAAGAATAAATATTATTATTCCTGCATAGCCTAATAAATTATATGCATCATCAATTAACGGTTTATACCAAATATAAGTAGGAATAATAACAACGATGCCTGCAAGTATACCTGCTAGAGACATGGTAACATAATCGTATTTTTTATAACGCCTTAAACCGAAAGCTGCTTCCCCAGCTGCAGCTTGAAAAGCGCCCCATATTAAAACAAAAGGGCCAAAAATTGGGGCTAAAATATATTCTATTAGTGCTCCTAACATTTCACCACCAAAAGCTACTCCAGGTTTTCTTATAATATATGCAGCCATCGTAGCTCCAATAAACCAAAGACCGTATATTGAAACTTGTGCAAATACTGTCCCAAACGCCAATGCTGGCCAAAGGTAAACGGATGCTACCCAGAAAATTACACCTGCAATTACACTTACAATTCCTAGTCCGACCACATCCAATGTGCTCCAAGTCCAAGTAGTTTTTTGTTCCATATTTATTATTATCTAATAAATAATTTATAAGTTTATCAATAAGTAACTTATAGTTTAGAAGTTTTGGTTAATAAAGGATTTTATTTTAACTCTTTTTCTAAGAGAAAACCTTTTATTTTAAAGCCAAGTTTTTTATAAAATTCTAAAGCATTAGTATTCTCTCCCCATACTAAAAGTCTAACTTTGTATATCCCGCTTTTCTTTACTATTTCTTCCATCTGATTAATTAAAGCATTACCTATACCTCTTCTCCTATACTCAGGCAAAACATATAGATCTGAAATATAAGCCCATTTTTCCTTAACTTTAAAAGGATATGAAGCATCTAGCTTATACAAAAGATAACCGACTATTTTACTATTTTCCTCAGCAACGATTAGAGCCTCCCTGTTTTCAGCTAGTAATTTATATACTAATTCCAACCAATAATTTCTATTTTCCTCACATACAATTATCGAATTATCGCTTACTTTAGGTTCTGAAAAAAAATTCATAGCTAGATTTGAAACTTCAAGTAGTTCACCATATTCAATTCTTCTTACTTTTACCATAAAATATTTTAAAAGAACATGAACAAAAACTTACTTAACTTTCTATCCTTCGCTTATGATATGCTTATTTTTACAATGCGGGGGGTGGGATTTGAACCCACGAAGGTCTTCGCCATAGGGACCTGAGCCCTACCCCTTTGACCTGGCTAGGGTACCCCCGCTAAAAAATAATTAGCAAATCTTATACTTAATTTTTCAAATCTATTACACATTAGATTAAAACCCGATCTCCATAATTAAGAGAAGTTTATGAGTTCAATGAAAAATGAGAAAAATTTCTCTTTAAAATTTTTATTTATTGTGGTTCAAGATAAATTAATGGTTAAAATATTTCTTGCAAACTACGATGAAATACCAGAAAACAGCATAAAAAAGATTGATTTCGAAGGAAGACCAGCAATTATTATAAAGTACAAAGGAAGAATTTTTGCATATATAGATGTATGTACACATCTCGGAGGGCCTCTATATTTGGATAATGATGTT
>JAVVGB010000020.1:0-18061 GCA_032249315.1 Thermoproteota archaeon | reverse complement strand
TGGGCAAATTTTCTCCTACATACGATAGTATTTCTCCAAATTTATTGGTAATACCCTTACCAATAATTACAAACTTAGGATTTGGTGTATTTATTCCTAGTTCAAACTTATATAGGTTAATGGTTACATTTTTACTCGCTATTACAGCTACTGAGCCATAAACATTTATTAGTACTTGAACTGTTTCACCACTAATTTTTATTGAAGGTTTAGGAATATTATCTAAAGATGCAATATAAATAGTAGAATTATCAAAAGTATAGAAATTGTTAGGATTTTTAATTATAGTTTGTGTAATAAAAACCTTAGAATTGAGTTTACTAATAACATAATTATTTATAACAGATTCTTTAATGTAAATATGCGAGGAATCAGTAGAAAATACTCCAATAAGGTCTACGTTATTTATAAATATAGAGGAATTGGAATAAGATCTTATTATTACGGAAGATGAATTAGCCAATAAATAATTTTTACCTTGATGATATTCAAAATTCCAAGCATAAATAGAACTTTGCATTAAATTTACTAGAATATTTTCTATTCTAAAAGTATATTGATTAATTTCTCCACCACGAACATTTGCAACATTAAGCTTATCTTTAATAGTTATGGTAATATTTTTAGAATTGGAAACGAATAAGCTATCAACCGAAATAATAAGTTGGTTAGACCTAAAAATACCAATAGAGCTATCATAAACGTTTATTTTACCTGGGATACCAATATATTCCTTAGCTATATAAGTTAAATTCCAATAATAGTAATAACTATAAGGCAACACAATATAATTCGAAGGTTTATTTGTAACTTCCAGTATTAAACTAAATTTTGATCCATTTATTGTAATGTCAAATTGTTGATTAGACAAATATATATAAAAATAAGATGTTCTATTGATAAATACCTTTGAATAAGAATAAGGAAATATGATAATATCTCCAATAAATTCAGAGTTTTTTATATCTAACATAGCCATTCCTTTAACACTTAGAATAAGTTCTTCAGAATATAATTTAACATTGTTTAGGCTGACCCTACTTTCCCCTTCTATTCTTATTGATTTTGAAGCATTAATTAAAGAATTGGTAATCGATACTTGTGATTTATCTAAAATATACACAGCAGCTAAAATCTCAAGTTTTGAATCTATAATCTCAAGTTGTGCAAATCTTTTTATAGTAAAATTATTAAGAACTTTAACTACTGCATTGTTAAAAACTTTTAATCGAGCTTCATCGGTAAGTATTAGATTACAATACACTTTATTTTCATATATAGCTTCACTTCTATTGGAAGTCAATTCCAAATTCTCGCATGGTTGTAATTCGTATTTAAAATTTAATGAGATAAAAGAGATTAAGACGATGCTTATTAAGAAATAACTTTTCATACTCTTAAAAATTGTTTAAAAGATAAAAGCTTTTAATCTGGTAGTAAAGATAAATTACCACAATTTAAACATCTATAGACCCCCCATATTCCTTCCTTTCCAATCTTCTCTTTTTCTGTATTTTTTCCGCAAATATGACAATAACTCTTTATTTTCTTTGTTTCCATTATTCTTTCTCTATTTTTTTAATTAAATTATTCAAATATTCCTTAGAATTTATCTTTAACCTATCCTCACATAAATGGCATTCATTAATGTTTAAATCTTCCTCAAACTGTTTATGCAGTTCACATAATTGTTTATTTTCAATAATATAATCGGCTATTTTAGTTAAGCTATAAGCAAGATCCCGCTCACTTATTTTATTTAAAACTATACCCTTTGCTATTTCTTCAACACTTTTAATTATAAATTCTGACTTGAATAATTGTCTAAAAATTCCTCTCTTAGATGACAAGTAATAGCTAATGGCAGCTTGTGTTACACCTAATTTTCTAGCAGCTTCAACTTGAGTATAATTATATTTTTTTATTAATACATCAGCAATCATGGCTCTTAAAGCTGGATAAACACTCCTAGCAACTAGTTCATCAGGTAAGATTTTAGGATATGCCACAATTCATTATTCTCATAAAAATTATATTAATTTATTTCTTAAAGAATGCTATGATTAAGATTAAAAACTTTATATAGTTGGTATATAAAAAAATAATGATGATGAACAGGGTTCTAATTGCTTATACCAAAACAACAGCTTTATTAGCGTTACTAGGTGGAATACTGGTAGGAATAGGATATATTATAGGAAGTGCAACAAACATAGGAGGATTAACGCTAGCCTTTTGGTTTTTTATTTTAGCTTTAATTCTGAACCTTTTTATATACTTTTTCTCGGACAAACTAGTATTGGCTTCAACAGGTGCAAGAATTGTTAGTGAAAAAGAGGCTCCAAGATTACATAGGATTGTAGAAAAATTAGCAATGAAAGCAAATATTCCTAAGCCTAAAGTTGCAATTGTAAATTCACCACAACCAAATGCTTTTGCTACAGGAAGAGGTCCTGGTAATGCGGTAGTAGCAGCTACCACAGGCTTACTAACTTTAATGAATGAAGATGAAGTTGAAGCTGTAATGGGTCATGAGATAGGACATGTTGTTAATAGGGATATTTTGATTGCTACAATCGCTGCAGCAGTAGCTACAGCTATTACTTACTTAGCCTATTTCGCTTTACTTTTGGTTTTTAGAGGAAGAAACGGTGCAAATGTAGCTTTAGGAATAGCAATATTTATGTTAGCACCAATCACTGCTTCTCTAATTCAATTAGCTATATCAAGAACAAGAGAATATTTAGCTGATTATACTTCTGCGGTATTAACAGGTAAGCCTCAAGCATTGATAAGTGCATTAAGAAAAATAGAAAACGCAATATTAAGAGGATACGAATTAAATGCTCCACAAATTACCGCTTCACTTTGGATCTCAAACCCATTTAGAAAAGAAATCTCAGGAGAAACCATAGCTGAATGGTTTTCAACTCATCCTCCAGTATCAAAAAGAATAGAAAAATTAAAAGAAATAGCAAGAGAGATGGGGATATACATTGATTAAAATAAAAGTTAACGAAACTTTTATTTTTGAAGAAAAGTCATTTTTTTCTTTTAGTAGACTTTGGAAAAAGAAAATTACTACTTTAAATGTAAATGAAAATACAAAAATTTATGATATAAAAAAGATAATTTTAAAAAAATATAATTTAGATGATAACACAGATTTATTTAAGATAATTTATAAAAATAAGGAATTAAATGATAAAGATTCTTTAAATGATATAGGAATAAAGGATAACGAAACATTAATGATATTTTGTAAAAACAAAGCAAAATTAGAAGAAATCTTAAGAGAGAAAAATATTTTATAAGGTTAAATTATTTCTTTCTTGTGGCAAATTTTGCTAAATTATGGATTTGGAATCATGAAAATATCATTAATAAATTAAAATGGTATTATGAGGTATCATTAAATAAGAAACCTGCAAAATATTTGATCTGTAGAAGAATAAAATGTGAAATAGATTTGAAGGAAGCTTCAGATAAAGAATTATGGGAATATCATGACAAGTTATCAAAAGAGTTTTTAGAAAAATTCAATGCAATAAAAAACAACGAAGCTAAGCTCGAGGAATTAAACAGATATGAAAAGAATTTTTTAGATTTAAAAGTCGAATTAGTAAAAAGGATGCTTAAGTCTTGTAATTTTTGCAGATGGAATTGTAGAGTGGATAGAAGTGCTGGAACAAAACTTGGAACATGCCAACTTGATGAAACTTCAAGAGTTAGCAGTTATTTTCACCATAGAGGAGAGGAATTACCTTTAAGAGGAACTGAAGGCTCAGGAACGATATTTTTTACTAGTTGTAATATGAGATGTGCATTTTGCCAAAATGGTGATATAAGCACCGATAAATGGAATGGGATACCTGTAACTCCTAGAATGGTTGCTATGATGATGTTTCAATTAAGAATGGAGGGTGTGCATAACATAAATCTTGTAGGAGGAGAACCTACTATTCATTTACATACAATAGTACAAGCAATAAAAGAATTAGAAAATATTGAAAAAATGAAATCCCTTGATTTAAGCTATATTTTAAATGCCTATGCAGATTTTTATAGATATAAATTTGATAAAGAAAAAGCATTTTATAACAAAGAATTCAATGTTCCTATTTTATGGAATTCAAACTTCTTTATGAGTAAAGAAACAATGATGATATTAAGAGAAATCATAGATATATATTTGCCAGACTTTAAATTTGGCAATGATAAATGTGCAATAAAATTATCTAGAACTCCATGGTATTTTGAAACAGTTTCAAGAAACCATAAAATCGTTTATGAATGGGGAGATAATATGCTAATAAGACATTTAGTTATGCCCAATCATGTTGAATGCTGCACTAAGCCAGTTTTATTGTGGATCAAACAAAATATGCCTGATGTACTTGTAAATATTATGTACCAATATCATCCAGACAATTATTGTAACAAGTTATCTCCCAAATATGATCCTAGATATGAAGAAATATCCAGATATCCTACTAAAGAGGAACTAATGGAGGCTTATCTTTATGCAAAAAGCCTAGGTTTAGATTTTGAAATAGTAAGTTTTGATAAATTTATAAGTGGAGAAATTGAAGAAATAGAGGATTTGGTAGACGAGGTAGTTTTATTTTCTCGTTTTTAAATTTTTATTTATTAATTAATAATGAATACTCCGTTAATATCCATAAACAATAGCCTTAATCGTCTCTCCTTTTTCTGAAAGTTCTAAAGCCTTTACTGCTTCATTTAAATTAAATCTATGGGAAATTAATATTTCAGGCTGAATCAAAGAACTTTTTAAAATGGAAATTGCTTGATATATTTCCAGCTCTGTTGTAGAATAACTAGGTATAATTTTTATTTCCTTAATAAATATATCGCTGGCATTTAAATTCAAAGTCTCATTCTTCTTAGGGTTTCCGAATAAACAAACCGTACCTCCTTTTCTGACGATATTTATTGCATCTTCTATAGCTTTAATACTTGAAGTTGCTACTATTGCTATGTCTGCTCCTCTACCATCACACCAATTTTTAATTTCTTTCTTTATATCAACGGTTAAAGGATTTAAGGTAATTTCGCTTCCTAAATTTTTGGAAAAATCCAAACGCTTATTATTAACATCTATACATGCTATTGATGTTATTCCTAAAGACTTAAGCAATAGTAAAAAAAGAAGTCCAGCAGGACCCGAGCCAAAAATGGCAATTTTATCTCCTATATTAGGTTTAATTTTATTTACAGCTTTAATACAGCAAGCTAAAGGTTCAATAAAAGTAGCTCTTTCATTAGGAAAATTCTCAGGCAATAAAAAAACACCTTCTTTTTCAACTATTTCTGAAGGAACCCTAAAATATTCTGCTAATCCACAAGGATCAAAATTTACTTTGGTAAAGTTATCACAGAGAGTAAAATCGCCTCTTAAACAATAATAACAAACCCTACATGGAACATGATGATGAACAAAAACCTTTTGACCCTCTTTAAATTTAAGATTTTTACTTACCTTATAAATATAGCCAACAACTTCATGACCCAAAACAGGAGGTGTGACAAAGCTTCCAGAATATTTTTCAACATCTGTTCCACATATTCCGCATGCATCCATTTTTACTAAAATTTCGTTGTCTTTGATATTAGGAATCGGCAAATCTACTATTCTAGCATCATGTGGACCATAAAGAATAACTGCTTTCATTTTTTAAATATTTTGTTTAATTCAAGAACAAAGTTTTCATATGCATCTTCATTTAATAAAATTATTTTTATTTCTTCAAGAGTAAATTTTTCAAGAAAATCCTTTATTGCTGATAACATTGCTTTTGCAGCCTCGCTATAAGATAAACCTCCTACCCCTGTGCCCATCGCTGGAAATGATACCCTTTTAATTCCATGATTATAAGCAGATCCTAACGCAGCTAAAGTAGCTTTATATACATTTTCGAAGGTTGTTAGCATAGCAGGTCTTTCCATTGTTGGTGAATGTATTACATACTTAAACTTTAATTTTCCAGCTTTCGTAATTATTGCTTTACCTACTTCAACAGGAGCATATTTTTTAGCTTCTTCTTCAATTTCCTCTCCTCCTTTCTTTTTTATTATTCCTGCTACACCACCGCCCATGATCATAAGAGAATTGGCAGGATTTACTATAGCTTCAGCTTCTTCTTCCAACAAATCTCCTATCTTTATAACGATATTACATTCCTTGTACTTTTTTGCTATCATAAAAAAGAAATGAAAAAGTAAAAATTTATTTTTCTAATATTTTTTTAAATTCTTCTGAAAGATACCTTTTTAAATAAGGTAATAAATAAGGCTTCAATTTTATTTTTTCATCAAGAGGAAGATATTTAAATCCTTTAATAACTTTATAGCAATTTGAGCTTTTGCATAAACATTCAAAGGCATCTACTCCCATGTCAAATTCGCTTGTATTATAATTGTATGTTATCTCTTCATCTTTTTCAATATTTTTACATGCTATCAAATAGAGTTCATCGTCAATTAATTTTACATAAGAATTGGGAGAACAAGAATGATTAAGATATTTATAATCTCCTTTTGGAAGTAAATACTTATTAAAATCTAATTGTAATGCATAGGGCATGCTTACATAGGTATAATCTTGATAAACGATTTTCCCTTCAAATTTAAATATTATTTCGTTCTTCTTTATTTCTTTTTTAGCAAAAATTCCTAAACCGTTACAAATTTTAGAAGAAGCAACATAAAATTTTATAGTCTTTAATTGAAGGACTTTTTGTCCCATTTAGTTTTAATATTAAAAGTTTTTTGAATTTATAAATTTACAGTAGAAATTTTTTTACCAAATAAGCAATTTTATTCAATAGTTAAAGAGTAACTTAATTCTTTGTAAGCTACTCCTCCCTAAAGAGCGAGGTTTTCATTTGTATAATAGTTTATAAAATTCGAAAGCCTCATCTACCCCTGGGATTCCTCATTAATATCAGACATTCAAATTATTTCATCGGCTAATAATTATAATAAATGACCAAATCTAAAAAATTAAACCTAATTATTTTGCGACTTGATTAAAACGTTTTATAAAAGATTGAATAAGTTTTCTTAAGATCGTCAAATGTTTCAAAGATTTCTCATATGCTTTTGAAATTGAATAAATATCAATACCTAAACAATATTGTGAAGGCTGAATAAAACAATTTGCTTCGCTGAATTCGATAATTAGCCCATTATAATATGGGTATACCTTCATTTCATCGGTAGATTTTAGGTTCTCAAAAACCCTTATTATTTCTTCAGAAGAACATTCTAATGTGTCATTAGCTATATAATATTCAGGGAATTCCTTAATAATACTTGAAACCGATCTATTTGTCTTTGAAATAGAAAAAAGTAAATTAAATAACGCAATAATTGAATCAGGACCTGCTATAGGATTTGCTCCAAACCTATTTTCACAATCAACAGTTACACTTTTACTTTCAATTAGAGAGCGGCTAAAATCTCTGTAATTTAAAGGAAATATTTTTACTTTTAAACCTAATTTTTCAATATAATCTATTAGTGAATTAGGAATATATGGTGGTATGTTTACATTTTTAAAATTGTTCTCAATACTGCAAAATATTTGAAGGAGAAAATTTTGAATTGGATTTAATACATAACCGTTATTGGTTATTACAGAATAATAAACAAGATTTTTATCAAAAACTAAACCGAAGTTTATTTTTAAATTTTTAAAAATGTTTGAAATATAAATTAAATTTTCTTCATTTATTCTTTTATATTTTGAGTTAAAAATAAAGAAATTAGTTATTTTATAATTTTTTAATATGAGATTTATAATATCTTCCAAGAAACAACCGTTTATATCTAATGCAAATTGCACATAATTATCAATATAAGAAGGTTCAAAAATTTTAATTAATTCTGAATAATAAGAATCAAAAACCAATGAATAAAATGAAATATCACCTATATTTTTGTAATCTATGATTCTAAATTCTTCTCTTTGAATATTTTCGTCAATCTTTTTCTCAGTTTTATAATCTAAATTAGCTCCGTTATTATCAAATACTTGAAGCGTTATAATACTTTCATCCTTTGGGTGTTCAGATACAAATATGCCGATATTAGTTTTTAAGTTTTTGATAATGGCCCTCGCAATATTTGATGTAATAATTCTAGTAGTAATCACGTTACAGCCACTAGCTAGTATGCCTGAGATTAACGATTGCTCAACAATTTTAGAATATAAATGATCATCCCTTCCAATAAATATGCTGGACCCAATTGGTATTATAGATGACAATGCTTTGCCTATCTTTGATGAAAGTTCAGGAGTAAGCTCTAAATTAGGTATAAATGTAGCTAAACCTCCAATAAAAATTCTTTTAACATATCTAATTCCAGTTATTATATCTGACGATATTACCAAATTATCCTCTATAACTTTATTTGGCCATATTTTAACATGAGGTCTTATTTCCACACCTTTTCCAATTAGAGTATTATCTCCTATAGTACATCCATCAAAAATTATAGTTCCTCCTTTTAATTTTACGTTATCACCTAATATACTTGAAGAAATAACACATCTTTCTCCAATATATACTGATTTTCCTATGATACTAAAGGATATAATACTCCCATCTTTAATTATAGTATCAGCATCTACTATAACATAAGGACCTATTTTAACTTTAGGATGAATTAAAGAAGATGAATGAATAAAGTTAGGCTCAATATACTTTTCCTTTCTAATTTCCTGTAAACTTAAAGCGATATCTAATAAATTCTTAGAATAGCCTTGAAGTACTTCTCTATTTGCTTCTAAATATTGTTCCAAAGTTCCAATATCTCGCCAATAGCCTTTAAATTCAAATGCATATACAGGTTCGTTCTTTGATAGTAAAATTGGTATAAGATCTTTACTAAAATCGAATTCTACTCCTTTAGGAATATATTTAAAAACTTCAGGTTCAATTACGTATATTCCTGCATTTATTATGTTACTAAAAACTTCTGCAGGAGAAGGTTTCTCTAAAAATTTAACAACCTTTCCTTCCTCATTCATCTTTATTATTCCAAACTGATACGGATTTTTTACCGTAGTTGCTCCTATAGTAAAAATGGAACCTTTTTTAGAATGAAATTCTAAAATCTCCTTCAAACTGAAATCCGTCAATAAATCACCGCTTACTACAAGGGTTCTTTCGTTAAAATTTCCTACAGTAAAGTTAACACTTCCTGCAGTGCCTAATGGTCTATCTTCAATAGAATATTTCAAATCGATTCCCTTATAATCTGAACCATATGCCGATATAATTTTATTAGCCTGATAATGTAAAGTTAAATACGCTTCCTTTATACCTATTTTCTTTAAATTTTCTAAAGTATAGGTAAGAACCGGAACATTAAGAATTTTGATTAAAGGTTTAGGTTTAGTAATAGTTAAGGGTCTTAATCTGGTTCCTTCACCGCCCGCTAAGATTGTTATAATCATTTTAATACTACTGCGTTCTTTATTTTTTGGTAATATTCATCGAAAAATTCTTTAATCTTTTCCATAACATTTTTTTCATTTTCTACACCTCTTTCTATTTTATCCATAGCTTCTTCGAATTTTCTTGTAAGCTCAACGTTGGCAAGCCAACCAAAATTTTTTTGAATTATATCCATTACACTAATTCCTAAATTAGTTGGTATCAATGCTTTTTTCTTTTTAGAAGAAATAACATATCCATGCTCTTTTAATTTTTGTATAATAATTGCATATGTTGAAGGTCTACCGATATTTTCTTCTTTCATTTTATTTATTATTTCATCTTCTGTATACAGCTTAAGCTTTAAAGTAACTTTGGTAACTTTATCAATTTTTAATTGACTGCCCCTACTAAGCTTACTCAAAACTTCATTAATAGGTATAGGAAGAACTTTAGCAAAGCTTTCTTTTTCATATTCAATTATTCCTTCAACCTTTTCTATCTGAACACTTATGAAGCCTTCTTCAGTAGGTACATCGATATCTTCAAACTGTAATTCCTTCTTAATTACTTTAGCAGATTTCATCTGTGAAGCAACAAATGTATTAAATATTAGATCATAGAGTTTATAATGCAAGGGAGTTAATTGAATTGGTAAGTTTAATTGGCCTGTTGAAACCAAGTTTTCTAACTCGTTTCTATCCAAGGGTCTAGTAGGTCTAATACATTCATGAGCGCCAGGTTTATCATATTGCTTTTTTACAAAAAGATGCTGCATTCCTTTTTGTTCCAAATATTGTTGAGCAATTTTGAAACCAACATCGCTTATGTAACGGCTATCAGTCCTATGATAAGTAATTAAACCAGCTTCAAAAAGATCTTGTGCTAGTCTCATTATTTGTTCCACCGTGATTTTAAACTTGTTTGCAACTTTAATGAGCATATCAGAAGTATTTAAAGGTTTAGGAGGAGAAATTTCTTCTTCTTTTATTATTTCTTCCTTTACATTAATTATTCCTTTTCGCTTAATTTCTTTTTTAATAGAATTTATAAGAGAACCTAATTCTGGATTTACTTTAATTTTTAAACTAGGGCCTTGAATCGCTTCATTTATCTTAGTATTGATAAAGATATACCTGTCCTTTGTTTTAGATGCCTCCTTATACTTTGCAATAATCCAATTTAGGACAGGCGTTTGGACACGGCCTGCACCCAAAGTTTTTTTACTAAGTTGATGTTGCAAAACTGAACTAATTGAAAATCCTACCCACCTGTCCCCAATTCTTCTCAAAATTTGAGCATAAACCATATTCAGGTTGATTTCTCTTAAGTTTTTTATCTCCTTATTAAAAGCTTTAAATGTGATTTCATGAAGCTCCATTCTTTTTATTTCTTTTTTAATAAGCAAAGGCTTCAGTGAAAGAAAAACATCATAAGCAATTTTTTCACCTTCAGAATCCGGATCTGTTGTAAGTATTACTAAATCAGATTCCATAGCAAGTTTTCTTATAGCATTAATTATATTTATTGAGTCAAAAATATTCGTTGAACCGCACTTTGGACATTTAAGAGTTTTTTCATTACCAGCTCCCTTTACCACAATTTCTTTAGTAGCTTCAGTAAAGCTATGCCCACAATCCCTACATCTTTTTATAGTAGTATATATTGGTACAAAATGATGGTTTTCTTTTTTAATACCATAGAAAATTTTTTGATCATCATGAGCATAAACTAAATCAAAAATATGTCCTAATGTAGGAATTATGTTTAAAATATATTCGCCAGTAACACATTCATAAACAGGAATTCCGTTGATTAATCTTACCGCAGGCTTTCCAAAGAAATAAGAAATTGTTTTCGCTTTTGTAGGGGATTCAACGACTAATAATGCATTCTTAATTTTTTTAATTTCTTTTGAAATGTATTTTATATTTTTTTCTTTTATAGCACGTCTTTCTAATTTTATTCTCTGAATTATTTCTTTAAATTTTTTTTCAAATTCCTGTTTATCTAACCAAACAAAATTTTCATATCTTCGTTGTAACTGATAATCTAGCCCTTTGAAAACTTTATTATCATCTATAAGGAGTATTGATAAGCCAGTAGTTATTCCACCAAAAAACATTCTACTAGTTCTTCCAGAAGCTTGAATATATGTTAAGGAATCAGCAAAAATAAAGTATCTTGAATTATTTTCGTTAACTATTGAAATATGGGCTTTTTCTTCCAACTTTTTAATGAAATTTTCATCCTGTAAATACTGATTTAACTTATTATATAGCATATTCAAATTTTCTTGCAAAAGAGCAATACTGGATATTTGCCTAGTGCTTATTAAAAATTTCAGTTCTTCAGGTGTATATTTTTGTATTATTTTACTTATTTTATTTGAAATATTAAGTATTTCAAGTCTTGAATTTGGATCCTCTATTACTGTTAAAATTAATGAAGCAAGCCATAACATTCTTAAAGGATTGTATTTTATTTCCTCCTCTCCCGCTTTTAATTTAAACTTAGGTATTCCTGTAAATATAGCATATTTTATCACAGCTGGTAAGTCTATGCCTCTAACAAGCGGGCCATGGAAAATTGCATAGCCTATCAAAACATCAATTTCTTCATTTTTAAATTTCTCTATTATTTTTAAATAATCCCTACCTTTAGAAGATGAAACAATTTCACAATTTATTCCTTTTTCCTTTAATTTTGTATATAGTTCGTTCAGAAATTTTTCTCCTTTATCCAAAGGTATAAATATAAGCCCACCCTTACCAAGCTTTTTAACCCATTTTGCTGTATCATTTATAATATCAGCTAAAATATTGTCCCTCTTTTCAAAAGTAATATACACATCATAAACTTTTCTAAATAATTCCAACGATGACCCTGGTTCAAAATTTAAAAGATAACGTAAAAGTCTTATTCGAGAGGTAAATACTCGCGTAGTAGCACTTGAGAATATTAGCTGGCCTATTTCTTTGTCTTCCTTATATTTATTTATATTCTCTAGTAATACCTTTCTTTCTTCTACTGTTACATCTTTAACAGGTTTCCTGAGCACCGGCCTAACTTCTTTTAGTAAGGTATCATCAAATCCTAACATATGGAGAATGATATCTATGCTTTTAGATCTCTTAAGTAAAGCATCTACATCATCTACGAAAATAACGCTTGCAATTCCTAAAAATTCATTCGAAGTAAATAATTCCTTATTCTTTAATAAGAAAGATGGCGTAAGAATAGCTATATCAAATTCCTTTTCTTTTAATTTCTGCTTTAAAGCTTTTTTATCTCTCTCGTTTGAATGAATTATTCTTAATTCTAGTCCTGCTTTCTTTGAAAATTCAATAAATCTCTCATAGGTTTGCTGAACAAGTAATCTTGTAGGAGCTATAAAGAAGCAATGCTTTACCTTTCTATTTTCAAGAATATTGGTTAGTTTACCATAATACAAGTACAATATGTATAAAATTCCAAAAGTAGTTTTACCTAATCCTGTGGGAACAGTTATTGCAAAACTTTCACTTAAAATAGCTTTTGTAAACCAATTCAATTGGGCAGTGTATGGTTTCCCTATTACTTTATTACAGAATTTAATAAATTCTCTTTTATTTCTTTCTATAAATTTAAACTCGTAATATAAAGAATCTCTTGGAAAAAATTTATCAATTTCTTTTATTTTTAATCCTTTTTGTTTATTTTCACATATTTCGCAAAGCCTACCACTACCTAATCTGATCGAATCAATATCATTACTATCAGCAGGACATAAACCTCGATAGATGACTTTCATCAATATTGATAAATAAAAACGGCTTTTAAAATTATTTTAATTCTTATAATTCTTTACTTTTAATGGTTTTACGAATAAAGTTGCTAGGCAAACTTCTTGATGGTTTTTCAGATTTGCTTAAATTAGCAACATTTATTTTAATATTTCTAGGATCAAAGTTAAGTTTTTTAAGGCAACTTGGACATCTAAATGAATATCTCCGTAATATTTCTACAGGAGCTATTACTTCCTCTTTATCGTTGTAAAATTTAAAATTACATACTGCACATTTTATTACATACATGAAAAGGGTTTTAATTCGAAAATAAATGCTATGATATTATTTCCATTGGAAAATTTCATTTAAAAGGAATAAGTATAAAATTTTTCAAACAAGTAAATCTAAGCAAATGGATGATCGAGATTTGCCTGTTTTTTCAATAACAGTGAAATAAAGTATTAAATCATATTTTAATAAAAATTAAATTCTTTTTTAGAAACTTTCTAAACAATGCCCTTGAAGTAAATCTATTTAGAATTTACTTCAACAAATATTTTTATAGCAGAACACGACCGTTTATAGCATAAAGAAGTAAACTAGTTCATTATTGTTTTAGCCTAATAAAATTTAAGTTGAAGGACATTTAGCTTGTTGGCTCTTAAAGGACATAGCAAATATAAAAATTTATGTAACTGCACCTTTGAATGAAAGAATTAAAAGGCTAATGGAAAGAGAAGGTAAAAGCTTTGAAGAAGCAAAAAAAGAAATTTTAGCTAGAGAGAAAAGCAATAAAAAAGATACATGGAAATTTATGGAATAATTTCCTTTAAAAAATAGAAAATTATACAGATTTATACTGCCTATTCCACTCTTCGTATTTTCTTATAAGTTCAGGAGTTATACTTGGTTTATAATTATTAATTATTTTTAGGAAATCATTCATTTGTGGTCTTCTTAAGTTTGCAGTATTATAACCTCTTTCTATTATTTCCCTAGCTAAGGAATTCTGAAGCCTTATGCAAATCTCCTTTATATCACTTGAACTAAAATTTTCTGTTAACTCTGCAAGTTTTTCAAAATCAACATCTGAAGAAGGGTTTAGAGGAGAAGAATATTTAATAAATAATCTTTTTCTTTCATTCAGATTAGGTGGAGGAATGTATAACCTTAAATGAAATCTTCGCAAAAAACCATGTTCAAGAAGCCAAGGCTTGTTCGTAGCTGCAAAAATATAAATCTTTCTATTCATATTTATATTTTTCAATCCTTCCATTTCTTTTAAGAATTGATTTTTTACTCTTGCTTCTCCTCCAACCTCTGTTGTATGAGAACCAAATATTGAGTCTACTTCATCAATAAATATCATAACTATTTTATTCTCTTGCTCCATTTTTCTTGCTAGATTAAAAAGCCTTTCAACATTTTTCTCAGATTCTCCTAACCATTTAGAGAAAATGGACGGCGCATCTACTTCGAATAATTCTGCATCTAATTCGTTAGCTATTGCAGCACAGAAATAAGTTTTACCACATCCTGGAGGCCCAAATAATAAAACATTTCTAGGCCAGCCTAAGGGATATAACTCCGGTCGTTTTGAAGGATAAATTATAGAATCCAATATGGAATTTTTAGCTTCCTCCAATCCTATTACATCTTCCCATTTTACATTTGGTTTTTGAATGATCCATGGATTAAATGAATCATCAAACTGTTGTCTATTTAAATAACTTTGAAGCTCCTTAATTTTTGCTTGACATTTCCCTATAACTTCAATGTAAGTTTGATTTAATTTATAATCTGGATACAATTCTATAAGTTTTGTTAATATTTCAATAACATTTTTGTATTTTTCTATAGCTGCTAGATAATTCCCTTGAAACTCAAGATTTCTAGCTTCATTTATTAGATTTGATGCCTGTTGCTGCAATTGTTCTGGTAATCTTAAATAATGCATGATTAATCGCTTTTAAATTGTATTTTACCTTGTTTACTTAAGTTTATCAAAGCTTCCCTAATGTCTTCCTTTGCTACTCCAAACTTTTCTGCGCATTGCTTCAAACTTATTTTTCCTTGATTTTCTACAATATATCTTAACAATTTATCTTCCAAATTCTTATTAAATTTATTTGTTACCAAAATTTCAACGTCTCCATATCCTTCAGCTTCTAATATTTCACTATATTTAGCAGGAAGCTTTTCTTTAGAAGTAGACAGATTTTCAGCAATAGTTTTAATACGTTTCGAGGCTTCTTTAGCAGCTTCATTGATTATTTGCTCAACCTCATCTGATGCTGATGCAACGTTAAATTCAGTTTCAGGAGAGTAATAATTTGTATTTACTATTTCTATCCCCTTAGATAGATCATCCAAAATACTAGCTAACTCAGGCGAAATTTGCTTTACATCTTTTTGTACTGAATTTATTAAACTTCTTGAATTAGCTACTAGTGTTATGAACTCACCTAATTCTATCGTTGTTTGTAACCTTAATATTAACTGCTCAAGATGAATTAATAATGAGTCTAAATTATTCTGTAACTTCCTTATATTGGAAATTTCGTTGGCAAAAATTAAAGCTAAATCTTCCTTTCCCGTTTGTTTAGCAATAATTGTTTTTTCAAATAATTCTTTTTCCCTAAATTTTAATCTGTTTTTTAAATTTGATAATTTATTATGATATTTTCCTAATAAATCTAACGCAGTTATTATTTTCTCTTTTATTCCCGAACTCCTTTTTGAAATACTCATACATTTATTGAATAACTTTAACTTCGATCATATCCATAACTTCGCTGTTTAAAATATTATTTTGTATATTCCTTAAATGGTTTAATTCATTGGATATTCTCTGTTTAGCATTTAATATGATTCTAAGAGAGTTTTCATAATTTTCTTTGCTTATAACATTTTCAATATAACTTAGTTTAAGTTCAATTAACGCTTCATCTAAAGCTTTTTCTTTATTTTTTAATTCTTGAATTCTTGAATCAACTCTATTCTTCAACTCATTGAAATTATTAATAATTTCTTTATAACTTACTTCTACTTTTAATTTAAATCGTTCCCAAGCTTCTCTATTTATATCGTTGTCCGAATTTAATTTGTTTAATAAACTAATCCTTAAATTTGCAGCTTTAAGTTTTTCAATTAAATTTTTAAAGTCATAAGAAATCGGTGATAAATAAACAATGCGTGTATCAAAGATCTCAAAACGATCTATTGGAATCTCATGGATCTCTCCTGCTAAACTTACTATAAAGCTTAGTACATCTCCGATACCATTGCAAACATATCCTAGTACTATTCCTATATTTTCGTTATATTCGTTTAAAATAAATTGTCCTAAAAATTTTATTGCTTCGTTAGATTTCATTTTACTTTATACTTAAAGATTCTTTTTCCTTTTCTATTTGTGTTGAAGGAATTTCTACAAATGTTTCTTTAAGTTTTCTTTCAGCCATAGCTTTTGCTTCATTCATTATTCTTTCAGCTTCATCAGATGAGGTTTCAAAAGCAAATTGTGTTGTCGGAGTATGACCAACTTCTGTCAATACTCCTGTAATAGCATTTTGTATTTCTGTTAATTCATTTTCAGCTTCAGGCATTATATTAACCAATTTGGCTTTAACTTCTTTAATTATTTTAGTAGCAGGCAACATTGCAACAGTAATGTCTCCCATATCCTTTACTGTATCTAACCTCAATTTAATAGCTTCCAATGCAAGCTTACTTTGCATTACAACTTTTGCTAATTTTCTTATGTTAGCGATCTCATTAGCATAAACATTAGCTCTACTTAGATCATGTTTAAGGTAATAATTAACAACATACTCGAATAACCTTCTATCCCTCTCATGTAATCTAGTATATAGTTGTTCTAATCTGTTTTTCTGAATATCTAATAAACGAATAACTTGTTCAATTCTAAACTTTACAGATTGTGAAGGGTAAATTACTTCTTTTATTTTTTCTCCAAGACTTTCTTTTCTTTCATAATCCCATCTTTTGACAAATTCTTGTGACATGATTGATAAAATTTCATTTTTGGATTAATAAATGGAAATATTTGATGGAAAAACAAAATTTTTATCCATTAATTTTAAAAATTTTTATGGTAATTAATTTTCTAAAATCAAAATTACGGATATATTCTTACAGGAGTTCTCGGAAAAGGAATAGTTTCTCTTATATGAGAGACTCCAGTTATCCATTTTACAAGCCTTTCTACTCCTAAGCCAAAACCTGCATGTGGAACGCTTCCATATTTTCTAAGATCTAAATACCATTCATAGTCTGAAGGATTTAAGTTATTTTCTTTGATTCTTTCAATTAATAAATTCAAATCATGAACCCTTTGTCCCCCTGTAGTAATTTCTCCTTCATTTGGAACATATAAATCAGAACTTAAAGTTAATCTATTATCTTCAGGATGAGGCATATGATAGAAAGCTCTTGCAGTTTTGGGAAAATACATTATGAAAGCTGGTCTATCGATCATTTTAGCTAAGGTTTTTTCTGCTTCTGTGGTTATGTCATCACCAAATTGAATTGATATTCCTTTATCGTTCAATAATTTTATCGCATCAACATAACTTATTCTTAAAAAAGGTCTTTTTGGTTTTTCTATATTCCTATTTAAAATCTCAAGTTCTTTTTTTCTTTCATCAATAACTTTGGATATTATGTAATAAACAAGTTCCTCTTCTATATTCATAATATCATCATGAGTTGCAAAGGCTACTTCAGCTTCTATATGCCAAAATTCTGTTAAATGCTTTCTTGTTCTTGATTTTTCTGCTCTAAATGAAGGTTGAATTGTAA
>JAVVGB010000019.1:0-19397 GCA_032249315.1 Thermoproteota archaeon | reverse complement strand
TAATATTTATATGAGCATAGTGGAGACAGAAAGATTATCAAAGATTGAGGGAAGAATTGAAGAATTATCTAAAAGAGTGGATGATTTAAAAAGTGATATAAGTTCTTTAAGAAACGAAGTAATAGCTACAAGGAATGAGCTTAGTAGCAGAATTGATTCAATGAATGATAGAATAGATTCAACAAATCATAGAATAGATTCAACGAATAATAGAATAGATTCTTTGAGAAGCGAAATAATGAGTGAGATAAGCAATTTAAGAAATGAAATAGGCAGTTTGAGGAACGAGATGAGAAGCGAGATTAACAATATAAATAACAGAATAAACAGTCTCGAAAACAGGATAAACAACCTTGAATATAGAATGAATAGGATTGAAGTTAGGCTGGATGGGCTTGATAAAAAATTAGACAATAGATTTTTATGGATGCTAGGAGTTCAAATAACAACTTTAGTTACAGTAATTTTAGCAGTAGTATTTACATAAAATTTTGAACTATTTTTTAATCATTAATCTAAATATTTATGAGTAGAAATTATGTAAGCAAACTTATTAATTTGGTTCCTGCACTAAAAATTCTTTGGCTCCGAACCGCTTCAGCCAAAATTTAGCTTTTGGATTACTAAAGCTTAAATAATTCATTCCTTTAATATTTATTGATGATGAAACGATGGTCTGATGATTCAAGATGATTAGAATCACCCTCGCTGAAGAAATGATTCTTTTAGCTAAATAGAATGAACTCCAATAAAATCTGGATTTGGCTCTTAATCAATGTATACTTCCATTCAGTTATCGTAGCTATTAGCAGGGGAATGCTTATCACAGCTATACCTCTTTATTTGATATCGATTGGTTTTACTCCTGCACAGGTTGGAATTGGAACTTCTGCAATTTTTATAGGAACGCTGATATTTGATCTTCCAGGTGGAGTAATGCTAAGGAAAATAAGCGAAAGAAATCTCATGAGACTATCTTTGGCTATTATAACAATTTCAACATTTCTAATGTATTTGTATCTTAATAACACATCAGTTATTTTGCTTGCATTATTATTTGGAGGAGGTAGAAGTCTTTGGCTACTTTCAAGGAGATACGTTATTTCATATTACCTTGATTATTCAATGAGGGGAAGAGCTTCTTCTTTCATAGGTGCTTCAGAAAGAATTGGAACGTTTATTGGTCCTGCCATCGTTGCAGCTTTGATTGAAGTAGCTAGTTATAGAGAAGTTTTCTTATTTTCTTTTCTCACTTCTTTAACTGCTCTTGTAAGCATAATTCCTTTCAAGAGATTTGAACTTCCTAAAATAAGCGTAGAAGAATTAACATTTTTCAAAAAACTACATCTTAGCAAAGGATACTTAATATCTTTGTCTGCTATTGAATTTTTCGTTCAAGGTATAAGGTCAAGCAGGCTAATTTTGATTCCTCTTGTTGGAAAGGTCTTGCTTAATTTGCCTGATAGTATTGTAGGAATTGCTTTAAGTATATCAGGAGCTTTAGATGTTATTGGTTCATATCCTGCTGGAATCATAATAGATAGGAAGGGAAGAAGTGTAAGTGGGCTCGTAAGCTTTGGAATAATAGCAATTGGATTCATTTTATTAGCTTTATCATACAATTATCTGTCTTTTTATATTGCAGCTATTATAATTGGTCTCGGGAATGGCTTAAGTGCAGGTTTATTAATTACTGTTGGAAGCGATATAGGATTCAGTTTGGGAAGGAGAGAAGGAGCAACATTTTTGGCTGCATGGCAATTTACAGGAGATATAGGATCAGCATCATTTCCTGCATTCATAGGAGGAATGGCTGAAGTGGTTCCTTTACCTTTACTAACAGTATTAATTGGAGTGACATCAGCATTACTGGCATTGTCGATTAATAAAGCTTTCAAGAGAATTGATTATACTATTTTTGGAAGCTGATACTTACGTCTTAAAAAAGCAAAACTTTAATTCTAACTGATTGAGCTAATTTTATAGCTATAAAATCTATAATGAAATTTTCTTATTTATAATGAAAAATAATGATTATTATTTTTTATCATTTCTATCAAATAGTAATGAAAAAAATTATTATTTCATTTTTAAAAATAGAAATGATAAAAATCATAATTTTATTGAAGTGATTGTATAAACATTTTTTATTGAAAATTAAAGGAATGAAATTATGATTAATGAAATTGAGAAAATAAAAAATCCAATTAAACTTATTATAACACCTACAATTATACCTAATAACTTAACTCTACTTTTTATTTCTTTTCCTTCTATTATAATTTTTTCAAGTTCAATCCTAGGATTTAGACCGCGAATGAACCAACCGTAAACTTTGCAACTTTTTCCAATTAGCTTTTCCAATTTAAGAATAGCGAAAACAAGATTGCTTAAAAATGGAATTAATCCTTCGTAATTTAAATATATTAAACCGGTTTCATCTTGAAACATCATATCTTCAGAGAAAATTAGCCCTGGAATACCTCTTCCAACTATAACCCCATTTAACTCAACACGGGTCCCTCTTATAGGAGAAGCATAAACATCTCCCATTAATTCTAAAATGTTAGATTTCTTTGGTAGTGTAGCAGGATATCTATAAAGAGTTTTTGCTATAATTGATAAACCTAAGCCAATGAAGAATATTCCAAATAATTGAATTAAAACCAATGATGAAGTAGCAAGCATTGAAATTAAAATTATTGAGAAAGCTATAAAAGATATAATGTAAAACAAGGGCAAAAATTCAAAGAAAATATCCTTAAAGAAATTTGCGTAAAGTCTTTTCTTGTCTATTGGATATTTTTCAATTTCATTAAAATCGAATGCTTTAACATCCTTTATCTTTTCTATTCTTCTTATTCTTTTTGCAACTAAAGGATGGGTTGAATTTAACTCATAAATAAAAGCCCAAGGACTCTTTAAATCAAAGAGAAAAGTTTTTTGAATAGGTTCCCAGCTTTTTAACTTTAAACTAGTGAGGTAAATTAATCCTATACCTTTTGCTGCTTGAAAATCCATTATTCCAAGTGTTCTTGTAGCTCGCATAATTTCAATTTGCTTCTTTTCCTCTGGTCTGGCTATTATTCCATAAGCAACTTTTATTAAAGCACTAGCCAAAGCATCTGAATTGTTTGTGGCTTTTACAGAAAATTCATCTGCATAATATTCTCTTGTTCTGCTTAAAAAAAGCAAAAGGTAAGTTCCAATTAAGTAAAATATGAAAGCTATAATACCAATGATAATAAAAACGATCTTACCTTTATCTTTACCTCCGCTTGCTGTCGCTCTCAGTAAAATTTGAGAAATATAGTACAGTAAAACGACTATGAAGGAAGCTAAACTCATTATTATAAAATCTCTATGAACGATATGTCCTAGCTCATGGCCAAAAACAGCTTTTCTTTCTTCAGTATCAAGATAAGTAAAGATACCTTTAGTAAATACAAGCCTTGCATTAAATGCTGCAGAGCCATAACAAAATGCCTGAGGATTATCATCATTTATAAAACCTATCTTTGGAATTCTTATCTTATTTTTTCTACAAGTTTCTTTGATAAAATTTGCAACTTCTTTATCTTCTATTCCTAAATCTTCAATGCTAATCCATTTTAACTTATAAAAGCATTGGAAAATTAAATCTGAAAGATATGGTGATAATAGCCATTGAAGGAGAAAAATTATTGCGGTAAAAATTATAAGAAACCAAAATTCTATTATTCCTAACGCATATAAAATACCAGCTATTATTGCTAAAAGGAAAACAAATAGTACACCAAGTGTAAAAATAGAAGCTAAAATAAGTCTCATAAATTAATTTTAATCTTCAATTATAAATTTTTTAAAGAAAAAATAAGAAGTCCTAATGTTCTTAATAGCTTTCTGAGAAGTAAAAAGATTAGGAATACAAAGTTATCTTTATAAAGGCTAAGTAACATAATTTAATAATTGATAATATGCAAACGTGGCATTCAATAATAAAAAGAGTCTTGAATATGCCTCCTCATAAACCTATAATAGTACCAATTGATGAAGTTCCAGATCCAGAGAAAGAAGGGGCTATTAGGACTATTGGAGAAATCGGAGTCCATGAAGTAGACTATGAATTTACACTTGAGGATGGAAGAAGAGTTCATGTTAAAAAGCATAAGGATTATTATGAAGTTCATTGGGATAAAGTTAGTCCTTTAGTAAATGCTATTGAGCATCTGAGACAGGATGCTCCGCATTGGTGGATTCTTCTATGGACCGCAGGCGGCGCTATTATGGGCGCACTGTTTCATAAGAAAGATAGATCGACTGGCGCAGGAATTGGAGCATTACTTGGGCTTTTGCTTGGGATAATAACTATTTTGTGAATACAAGGCTAATTGATATAAGCTTAACATTTCTCTTCATAATACTCAATAAAGTTAAAGAAGTTTGTATGAGTTGAACAAAAACAAATTCCAAATGAGATAAGGGAGATCCATGAAAGAATAATAAAAAGATAAACTCTTGATCTAACAAATAAGTGTCTTTAATTTAATTATTCTTCTTAAAATATTTTTAAACTTACATAATCTGTAAATCATTAACTTTTCGAATACGAATAAAGTTTATTAAAATGAGACTGTGACTAATGATGTACAGTTGATTAAATTGGTCCACCGAATTAAATCTTGCTTTTATAAGAAAGAGTTTATGAAATTTAAAAATATTTAAATTATTATTTTATTATGAGTATTAATGTTAATAGCGTTAAGGAAATTATAATTAAGAAAGGAGTTGCTTATGTTGAGTACTGTATGCATTCATTAATTCTTTTCATGAACATAACTTAATATGACGCCTCGGATAAAAAGGTTTGATTCCAAAAATATACTTACAGATGTAGTTGCAAGTGTGCTGGAAGATTTAGGTTTTGTAGTTAAGACTGAACATGTTGTTCTTGAGAGAGGTTATTAGTGGTAGGCTACAAAAGCAACAGATTACGGCAGACGTTCTAGGAGTAAAGATCGTTGATGATTTAAAGTTCACAGTTTATGCTTCTTGCTATAACAGGAATATACCTGTTGGGGTGAATGAAGTTAAATATGAATACGGAGTTATACGTGATATGCGTTTTATACCAAATGTAAGGGTTTTGGTTGCGAATTCATTTTCAGAAGATGCTAAAAAGGAAGCTATTGAAGATGGGTTTGTAGTGATTGAATTAGGAGAGGTGGTCACCGAAAGCAATGTTGATAAAGCTTATCTAAAGGTTTATGAGAAGCTTAACAAATTGTTTACAGAAGTTTCTCCTAAATGGATGCAAGATTTTGTTGAAAGCATCAAAAGGTTAGCAAATGAAATTAAGAAGAATCTAGGCGAGGCTTAAAAATGCAGAAGGAGTCATTAGATATTTACTTTGCTGAATCAATTATAAATGAATTAGCTAAAGCTAATAAGGGAATCGAATATAATGTAGGGCTCTATGCATATCTTTGTTCTGATTCTGATCATGCTGAACATAATGTCATAAATACTCTTAAGCCAGCTTTTGGAAAAAGAAAAGCTGAAAAGTATATCGAGATTAAGGAAGCTTTTAGATATTAAAAACATAAAGAGAATGATAAAAATAGAGACCCCATAGAATGAGTTAATTTAGGATAAGTAAAGAAAAAATTCCATAAACTTGCAATAGTATTTATAAGTATAAAGGAATAATAAATATGCGAGTTCACATCAATATAGATGTCATAAGATATTGTCAGCTTCTAAAGTTTTTCTTAAATTTATCTACATACTCTAGTACTTTTGAAAATCTAGTTTTTCTTATCATTCGCTTAACGTAATATTCATACTCACCGTTTTTAATCATTATTCTTGCTTTTTCAATTTCTTTTTGATATACCCAAGCGTTATGTATCGCTCTTAATGTAAAGCTTCTTCTTAATCCTTCTAATCCTTCTTTCTTGCATGCCGGGCACTTACATTCATCAAGAATTCTGAGTTCTTCTCTTTTAAGATTAGGATATGGCTTATGCCTTTTTCTTGGAGTGATATATCTATCACCAATTTCTGGAAGCTGGATAGCTCCGAATGCAGCTTTAATCCTCCATGATGAACTATCTAGTGAGTCAGCTCCAGCATAAAACATTAAATGCATTGTTAACGTGCTTCCTATACCAAACACATGAATAATTTTATTAGGCAACAACGTTTTTGCAAATGAAACTATTTTCACTACATTGTAAATTCCTCCAACACCTTTGGTATTAAATACTGAAGGAACTAAGCTACCGATACCGTAAATGTTAAATTCCCCAATTTTTTGCAATTTTTTTACAAATCGTTCTATAGAATTGATATCATATCCATGAATAACTGGAATTAGCTCAGGATTTGGGGTTTGCTTTGCCTTAACCATATATTCAGTATTTTCCAATGTTATAATCATTCTTTTTTGTATTTCTTTACGAGAGAGATTAGGACTCAATGGAAAATCTAGAATGACACCAAAATTTGCTTTACTTTTTTCATAAAGTTCTAAAATCTCAATAGGCTTTACCTTTAATTTTCCCTTTTTCATGAAAAGATAGCCGCCAGAATCAATAGCTATCAAACCAGCGAATTGCATATGCTTATGCACTCCTTTATTTTTAATATTATTACTTTCAGAACGATTTTGAAGTATTTCATATGCATTCAACATTAATCCATCAATCTTGAAAAAAAGCCAAGGTTTTGGATATCCTCTTAGAGTTTGTGTAAACCATAAGAAAGGTGTTTCAATTCTCATCTTCTAATACTTTTCTTAAATAATTAAGCAAATATTCTTGAGCAAGGGGATGCGCGACACCATACATATCCCACGCAAATTTTCCTTTCTTTTGAACTATTTCAGTAACCAATGACTTAGGAGGCAATAGATCAATATGAACCTTAGCTATTTGAGCAGCTAATTCAATTATTCTCCTATGAGTATGATCATGATTTACCTTTAAAGCAGAAGAAAATGTTCTTACGAATGCTACCATTCTTGAGTAACATTTTTGAATGTTAGCTCTCATAAAAAATTTTGCAATATAGTTAGCAAGGATTTGCACGCATTTGTCAACATATTCTTTTGAATAAGGTTGATGATACTTTCTGCACCACCATTTAAATAATCCTGGACAATCATACCAATCGTACTTTTTTTTATAGAATTCTTCAGGTATTAAGCCAAAAGGCTCAGAAATTGTTACCAAATGAATCTCCTTCCTTTTATCACCTAGCTTTGAAAGAGTTTTGTACAATATTTTATATGATCTTGATTTATGATATGGTTTTTCCGTAGAACAGGGATATATTAGAAGTACTTTAGCGGTAGGTGGAGTATAATTATTTGAAATGAATTCTAGCCAACTCTTTACCTCATTATTATTCAGTAAGGCTTCATATACTTCATAAGGGTTATAAAAGCAGAGTGAACGTTTAATTCTTACATTTACTGCATGCTTTAAGGAAACTTTTTCGTATATTTCGGTATGATCCATAGTTAATTAACTAATATTCTTTCAGAAGGCTTTGGTTATACCCTTTTCAATGATACGTAATTTTATGAATTTTTCCAATATCTCTTCAATTTCTGCGGATTCAAGTTTAAGATTTTGACTTGCAATTTCATATATCTCTCTTAATGGAATCCATTCTCTCCTTTTTAGTTGATTTAACAATATATTTAATAAGTCAAATTCTTTCTTATTCAATTTATCTTTAATTTTTGTATATATTGTTTCTTCTATAGCTTGTTTTATTTTCTCTAAGCCACTTAAACTTAAATAAAGGTCATCTATATTGCTTTTTGCGATCTCCTTGAGACGCTCTATTTCGTTTTCGAAACCGCTAATTCCCCATGATAATTTTTCAGATAACTTTTTGAAATTTTCAACATTAGAGATAAAACTTTCTATTGTATTTTTATATTTTTCCCAAGCTACATTTATTAATTTCCTTTCCTCCTTTAATTTCTTATAAAGCTCCTCTATTTTCTCTTTTAATTTATTTATTGTTTCTAATATTGATTTTGCATCATTTAATTTCATTTCCAATATTAAATCATCATACTCTTGTTCGTATTTCTTCAATTTGTCTTCAAAGCTTTTTGTTATACTAATATATTCTTGTATATCAAAAATATGGGAAATACGCGAACGAAGTTCCTTATAATTTTCTAAAGTACTTATATAATTCTTTTCTAGATCAAATAATTTTTTGAGATCATATATGCAGTGATCTACAGATTTTAATGTTTGATTTATATAATCTTCATTTTGATGAATAATTTCTAATAAATCATTAAATCGGTTAATTGGAATAGGAATTATTTCTGAGAAAGGATTATTAATAAGTTGATGTAATGTCCTTAAAATTTGATAAGAGTATTTGTATTTATTCTCTACTGCTATATTCCTTAATGCAGATTCTAACTTTTTCTGATTTGTCTCAAAAGATTCGATTCTCTCTTTTAGATTTACTATGCCTTTTTTGAGATTCTCTACTTGTTTTTTCATTTCTTCAAATAATGTAGCTATTTTGTAAAACTTTGGGTTAAAATAATAAGCGCTTTCTTTATCTTTACTAAAGAGGAAGTTTTTCTTTTCGTTATCTTCAAATGTTTCTATAATATTTCTGACTTCTTCTTCATTAAGAGACTCATATTTCTTTATTTCTTCGAAAGCGCTTTTAACTTTTTTATACTCCTCTAAATTTTCAATCTCAAATTTTACTTTAAACCACTTATTACATTCTTCTTTTATCTCTTCTAATGAATCTCTAATATCGTTCATGAGGTTTGAAGTAATTTCTAATATATCTTTACTTTTCTTTGATGCACTTTCTATAAGCGGATATAATTCTTCAAAAAAGTGATCTAATAACTTTTTAGTTAAAGATAGCTTTTGTAGTGCAACTTCCTCATTTAAAGTAGGAAATTCTTGTGACTTATTAAATAATTTATCTATTAATCCCTCATATTTTGTTAAAGAGATAAATCTTTCACCTCTTTCTTTAGTGATGTAAATATAACCGTATTTCTTAATTTCTTCGTCCTTCATCCAATCTTTAAATTTTCTATAATGCTTACTTACAATTGAATTCAACTCTTCCTTCTTGGTAAGTAAGTAATTAGAGTCGTCTTCCTTTATAAGACCTTTATATTCAAGAATAGGAATAAATACATCACTTAAATATATACTTTTTTTAACAATGAAGAAATTCTCTAACTCTTTCCGCGAAAGCTTTTTTTCTTTCTTGAGAATCTTTAATATTCTCTTCTCGACAGGATGATATTCTACTTTATATTTGTTTCCATCTCTAACTATAAAACCTCCTTCTAAAAGATCTTCTACTATTTTCTCAAACTTAGGTTTTTGAATATCGGGAATCAATGCGACTTTTTTTGAAGCGTATAATGTATAATTAAGTAATTCTTGATTTCTTTGGAATATCTCTTCAATTGAGGTTGAATCTTCTATGAAATTGATGAAAAACTTAAGTGTATCAGCAATCTCTTTAAGATTTGGCGTAGCTTTTTGAGGTATGTCGCTGATAACCATTCCTTTTTTCTCCTGCTCTTTTAACCATTTCTTTATTTCATCTAGTATACTTAACTCTTGAGTAAGTAATTTGTTAATTGTAAAGTAAAGAGCGCTTTCATCTATGACATTCTTATTAAAAGTTGCATTGTATATACATAAAATTTTTTTTGCTAACGTAGGATGTATGCGAAGCTCTAAAATAAGATTCTCACAATCCTTACCAATGCCTAAATCTTCAATTTTTTCCTTCGCATCTTGTGTAATGTCTCCTGTAAAAATTAACAAAACAAGATGTATTGGATATATTGAAGATTTTCTTTCAGTAAGTAACTCCCATAATTCTTCAATATGCGTATTTATTACATCTCCATTAACTGGGAAAAATATGCAATTAATTTTCATTTCTTCAAATTTTATCTCCGCGAAATAAACTTTTTTATTCCTTAACAATTGGTATTCTTCCTTAATAGAAAGGTCTTTATATTGTCTGAGAAGAGAGATTAAAGCTGTCGAAATATTATTATCGTATTCACTAGCTAGATTTCTTGAAATTTCTCTCCAAAGTTTTAGTCGCAATTCTCTGTCTTTAATAAAATCTAATTCTCTGGGCGTAGGAGTTGGAAAGATTTGCCGAAGTATTTCATCACTTGCAAGATAATAAGTTTCGTTTTTACATAAGTGGCTAATTATTCTTTTTAAGATTTCAACCTCATCGTCAGAAATTCCTTCAAAGAATGATTTAATACTATAGTCATCAACAGGAAGATAAATTTTTTTCATAATATTACCGTTTTCATAGAAAAAGTGAGAAATCTTATCTTCAAATAATTTTAACGGTTCAAAATAATTACCAATTTTTATATATTTTTCGTCCCTCTCATGAATTATATATTTATTATCCTCAAATTTTTTAACTATATCATCAAACTTTTTGTCATCACGTAGAGGACTAACTTTTAAAATCGCTTTTATTAATCCCTCCTCTCTCCTTAATCCATCGTTTATTATATTAATTAAATGTTCCACATTGCTATATCCTATACGGCTTTCTAATTCTTCGGTCGAAAATGGTTTAAGTTCACCAACTATTATCCTAAATAATAGTGAACACTTTTCACCCCTCTCTTTAATTTTTTGATCAGAAATAATCTTTAGAAATCTATTAAATGTTTCAATATCTAAACATCGTGTTGAACCCCCATATATTGAAATAGTTTCATTTTCTAAAAACTTAAGAAGATTCTCACCGTTTATCACTTTAATAAATTTATCATTTACCTTGGCTTTCGCCATTATTCTTGTAAAGAGGCTGACAATAGCTCCAGGATTTCCTTGAGCTACTCTGAATAATGTGCTACAAATTCCAAAATTGATGAAAGGAAATGGTGTGGGAATATTATCTTCGTATGAATATCTTAAGAGTTCATAAATAAAGAGTATTCCATCTTCTTTTCTTATTTGAGGTAAATCGATAATTACAACTCTTCTTTCAAAACTTCCAATCATCATAGAAAAATCTTCCATTGTTGTTAATTTATAGTAAGCATCAGGAGTTACAGCGATTATTAAGTGCAAACAACCTTCGAACCGACCTCCTTCATCTATAGCCTTATATTGTCCATTCATTGTCTCTTTTATTCCTGAGAGTATTTTTCGTAATTTTTCTGGTTCATGTAGTAATTCCTCAAATTCATCTATGAAAATAAAAATTTTCTTCCGACTCTCTTTACTAATAAGCTTTTCTAGTATAGCATTGAGATAACTCTCAGCATCTTGATAATTTTGAGGATCAGGAATCACTTCTTTTGCAGATTCCTCTCTTACAGCAGCAAAAAGAACTGTTAAAAATATTACTGCGGATAGCGATGTGGTTTTTAATAACTTTTCTATAACAGGTCTTTCGTAAGTATTGGATAAAGTTGATGCAGATACAAAAAATGCGTAACAAATTTCTTTTTGCCTTTCTTCCGGTAACCTCTTAATATATCTTTCATAAACATCCGTTTTGCCTTCACCCCATTCTCCTCGAATTATTGCGAGAGCAGGTTTTCTTGCATCTTCAAGGCAGTATTTTATGAAACTTTCTAAACTTTGTTTAACGCTTTCTCTACTTTTCAGTTTTATATTTTCAACACCCTCAAATGTTACGCCTTGAATATTTGGTAATTTTTTATATATTAGAGTTTCACTCATACTGAACACCCCGCAATTTAGCTAAAGTTTCAACAACTCTGGTTTTCCCAATAGTTGGCTTTACTTTACGATCACTTTCTGGAATGTGTACTATTAGAGGAAAAGGAACTGTAACCATCTGCCCAGTTATTATGACGTCGCCAGTATTCATTGCAGTTAATCTCGGAACTAAAGAAGATGGTAAGCTTCCGGTAATGCTTCGTACAAAGCTTACGTCTTCTGGAGAAATTCTGTGAATAAAGAAAGTGTTGCACATGGATAGAACAATTCTATCAATAAATGAAGGACGAGGAGAAATTAAACATAAAGAAAGGCCAAACTTTCTACCTTGTGTTGCAATTGCTGAAAGTTTGGTTTGCGCGAGTGTATAACCTACGGGATATGATTTATCTGGACAAAAATTTTGGGCTTCCTCTATAATGAAGAGAAGATATCTTTCTTCTTGTTTGATCTTATATCTAGTGAATTGTTCGAATAATAATGTTGCTAAGTAGGTCATTACGAACTGTTTGGTTTTTAAATCAACCCCCGGAGCGCCATCTGCTGAAAAATCGAAGATAACAAGACCACCATCACGTGTTAGCCGTTCAATGAATTCAACCTCTTCAATTATATCTCCTTTCACTTTAGCTTCCTTTAAGTCTGAATCACTAGAAAGCAAATTGTGTTCATCTTCAATAATTTTCTTAAAAATATCTAAAGCACGAGAAATAGCAGCTTTTGTTGCCGCATGCATTTTAGTACTTTCAGCATAATTTTCTAGTTCTTTTTTAAGGTCCGTAAAATAGAGGGTAAATAAGTCATGTCTGCTTGGTGGATATTTTTTATCTTCAAACATATAATCGAAAAGACCGTTTAAAGAGTCAACTTGTAGTTCCGTTCCCTCTAAGCTTCCCTTATAAAATAGGATAATGATTTCAGCAAGTTCTCTTTGAGAGATCAGATCCAAGTTGATACCTATTTGCTGAATTAAATCTTTTTTTGCTCTTAATTCCATTCTCCGATAAGCCTTCGGGAAAACATACTTCCTTATCCACCCTGTATGACCAAGCTTTTCACCATTAGCTACATATTCTATATAATCAGCATAATCACCATGCGCATCGATAACTACCATTGGGTATGATACTTTACTATCCTTGCCTACAGGAATTTCAGAAAGCTTTTCTATAAGTACTCCTGTTGTAAATGATTTTCCGCTTCCTGTTATTCCAAATATTGCCATATGCATTGGAATATTTTCAACATTTAACGGTACTGGTATTTTGCTTTCCTCATAACCAGCTAACGCTCCTAGCCAAATATGTTTTGGATCGCCAATATTCACTCCAAAGATATCCTTAAGATGGAATGTTGGATCTATCTTTAAAACTGGATCACCAGGTTGTGGAGGACTTCTAATTTCAGACCTAGGAATTTCTATAAGCAAATCAAGTTTACAAATCTCATATTTTCGTGCAACTTCTTCAGGTATGGGCATTCCTTTTCTTCTAGATTCACTCCAAGGATCACCTTCTGTGTAAAATGCATTAAAAGGTATTATTTGTGCTACTCTTCCTAGAAGCTTCCTGCCTTGACTCTTGATAAGTAAGAGCATTCCCTCCTTTATACCGCCTCTCTCCGCTGATTCTGTAAGTTGGCATGTTGCCTCGGTTGTTGTACTTCCACTTAATATTATGCCAACAATCTCTTCATGTGAACTCATTTTTGTCTACCTTAGTTGTGTTAAAATAAGCTGAGTAATAGGGTCCGCAGAGCGGCTTCTTGTTATTATTTCTTCATAAAGAATCTCTGCACATCCTTTTCGTATATTGCATTTATCATGAGCTAAGATTATCGGAAGCGGATAATCTTGCCCTGGATAAGTCCAGCTATCTACTGCTTTTATAGCTTGGAGTACTATTTCATTAGTTTTTTCGGGATTAGAATTCGGAGAATTTAAAAGAGGAATATCTAATCTTATAACGGGAGAATACATGTTTTTCTGAAAGAAAAGACATATTATGTGTATGTCATTTTTCTTATATGACTCATAAGTTTCATTAACCGAGCTTATATCTATCCATTTAGTAAAAACCGGCCCAAAATGATTTTTAGTTTTCCTAATATGAGCAAAAATATTTAACATGAGGTATTGATCTGTTAAGAATTGAGATAAATTATCCTTTTCTGATGTATCACAAAGGACCTCCTCTAAATACTTAATGTAGAATTTATCACGTGATCTTTTTACACATCCCACAATAGTTGATTTTTCCAGACATCTCTTGAGACCATCACATCTGAAATTAATATAAACTGTTCCTCCAATGTTTAATACAGGAGGGTCAGCAATAGGGCCGTCAATAAAAACAAACGATGGTAGCTTTGAATTACCCCAGTCCAATATGGCTGTTGATTCTCCATATAACATTTTTAATCGTGCAACATTTTCAGGAATAGAATGGTCTGTTTCATCAATTTCCTCAATCCAAGCCCAAAAATCAACCCGAACTTTCAACTGCTCACTCATCTCATTTTCAAATAAAATTCTTGCAATACTTATAGGTGCAAACCATTTACCTCCAAACCCTCCTTCTAACTGATAGCTACCATCGATTCCAACAATATAATTATTATGTAATTTTATTTGATCTAAATTATTTCTCAATAAGATAAACTCTCTCTCTTCTAGGATATTAGCTATTTCCTCTGCTATTCTCCAAAACCTTCCCATATCTTTTTGCAATTTCTCACCTTTTAAACGAGCATCATTTATCAATTTAACTAAAACTTGAGGTTCTGTTAAATTAAACTCTATACGTTTTATAAGTTCCGATATATCTTGGTATTTCATAATAATATAATTTTTATTTGAAATTTAAACTTTTCTGATATAATTTTTGAATAAATTCTATATTTTTAAAAGGAAGCATAGAAAATTACTAACCTATTAACTGGTTGTAAAGGCTCTTGAGGAATTATTGGAATTGTAATTAAAGAAGACAAGATTAATCTTGATTTACTAATGGATAAATCAATAGAGCAGTTTCTAAAAAAATACAATAAAAAAATGGAAAATTGATATTGGAAAATATATAGCCTCACAGAGGAGCGAAGAACAGATAAAAAAGCACTTTTATTTAAAATGAAAGTTCACCGGCCCCTCTTTTCCATCTCTGCTACTCCATTCTTCAAGTCACATTTTTCCATCAGCTTCAAAGCACGCTATACAAGGCTATCATCACTTAGGGCTAGCCTGAGCAGTATTCATGTTAATCCCTCAACTGGAACTTTCTCTTTATTAGCTAGATCATCTAGATCTGCTTTAATTTTTTCAGTAATCATAGCCGACTTCGTCATAGGAATTTCTTAAAATTTTAATCACTTAAAAAAATATAAGTTGTTTATGAGAGTTTAATCAAATCGTAAAGTAAAGATTTTAAGTTTAATTGCAAATCAGAAAACAAGAACAATATCATAACATTAATCAGATATATTTTATTCTAAAGCTATTTCTATAGTTATTGGACCATCGAACCCCTCCTTTGGGCCTTTTAAAGTTAGTGTAAAAGTGATGGATGATGAACCAATATTAAACGGCAACTTCGGCTCAACATTAACTATATCAAAACCGCTCGTTAAAACCCTAAAACTTTTTACTGTAACATACTCAGGACCACCAAATAATGGCTTAAAATATGATACCTTAACATCTATTTTGAACTCGCCATACTGTACCTCTACAAGAGGTAAACTCCATGCCATAACATAGTCTTTATATTTTCCTTGAATTACAATATTAACATCCCTAATAATTATAGGCTTATTCGTCACCTCTTGTCTAATACCAACAGAAAGAATTCCAGCCCATAAAATAATAGCAATGAGTATTATTCCATAAACAACATATTTAAATTTAGGCTTTTTTTCTAAGTCAAAAGCCGCACCAACAGGTAAGCCAAAAAGCATTACCATAAAAAATAATGATAAAAAGAAATATGCTATAAGAGTAGCTTCGGAACCGGCCATCTTAGCAAAAGTATAAATTATACTAAAAAATACCCATCCTGCTAAACCAATAAGTGATGCAATTAACCCCCATAGAACAGGTCTCATAATTAATAAATTTTTTAACTTTTTAAATTTATTAAAAACAAACAAAGAAGATGCAGAACAGAAATGCTTCTTTAGAATGTGGGTTGGTTATTATGGCTATTCTCTTAAGACTGAACAAAGAGGTTTCATTTTATGTTTCATAGACTTTTATAAAAACAAAGAGGAATTAGAGAATATTTTTAGCAAACCAAAAAGTATGGAGATGATGAAAATAAAACAAAATTATACGTTTCTTTTTAGTTATATAAAAAAATAGGCATATAAGGTTATAAAACTTCTCGAACATTTGCATTATATATCATTTCTAATAATTTATCCATATCAGGAGCTATTCTTTTAGCTGTTTTCAACATTTTGTCTATACGATGTAATGGCCATGGGAGAGAATGTAACCATGTCATTGTTGTGTTGTTTAATAAGCATTGTGTCATTGAATAATAAAGAATCTTTCTAGTAAGATATTGGTCTTCTTTATACTTTTCTCCTATAAGAATTGTAAAAAGTATTGGTTTAACTGTATACTCAGGGATCCATTTAGCTGTGGCTGTGGTAGTTATAGCTAAATATTTCGATACTTTAACATTACAATCTGCAATATTAATATCGCGATTCTCATACAATGGATAATATGATAATAATTCAGGATTGGCTAAACCGTTATTCCCTTCTTTGAGAATTCTTGATAAATTATGAGTTTTGGTAGCACCAATAATGATAGCTTGATCAAGTAACTTAGCATTTTCTTTAGGTGTAAGATAGGAAAGTATAGTAGTAGGTTTAGCTCTATTTACAAATATTAATATAGGTCCTTCATAATTTTTATTCAGTAAAATGTTTCTAAATGTTTCAGCAATAGCATGGTCCTCTCCAGAAGCAGTTATATGGGGAGTTACATCAATGGTATAGGAACCTGTGACTGGATTGAATATAAGTATTGTTGCCGCAATACGGAGTGATCCCTTAGATAATTCGTAAGTGGTTGCATCTATACCTATTACATATTTAATTTGATTCCCTTTCATAAGTTCAAAAGGTAAGAGGGTGTGAGACGGAATATTAAGTTTGATTACTAACTCTTTTAAGATGGTGTATAACTTATGACTTAATATTGATTTGATCCTCATTGTTGAACTCTCACCAGAACTTAATCTTGTTGATAAATACCAACAGAAAATTCCTTTAGATCTGAATTCGTATTCTACTTTATTTCTAAGTTTTTCATCAATTATCTTATCTATATTAGGAGGTCCTATTATTAAAACTACAACTTTATTTTCAATCGTTTTATATTGTTCAATGATACTTAATAAGTTATGAAGCATCTGTTCTAATCCACTAGAATCATTGACAGGTAATGTCATTGAAACTTTTAGATTTTGCTTCTGAAGCATACCTGCAATATATTCTACATATTCATTATATCCGATTATACAGAAAGTTATGTTCTTAGCGTACTGTTTAAGTTTAGCATATGGATTCCATTTTGTCACTGAAGATATTAAATTTTTAGATCCCGATCCATTTTTTAAGTAAAGAGAATAAGCTTCAGCTTTAAATATTTGTGATCTGAGAGGTTCTTGAGAGACAGTAATTGTAAGCTCATCCGTTTTTAAATTATTAAATTTTTCTAAAAATGAAGTAATTTCTGCATGCCTTTTATCAGGTGAAATTTTAAAAGTTTCATAAATTTCTGTGATATCACTCACAAATAACTTTATATTTTCTGTTGAAGCAACAGGTAATAGTATATGTTCGGGTAAAAATAAGACTCCTTCGCTTCCTTTTACATCTAATAGAATTCCTTCGCGTCGGAATTCATATCTTAATTTTAAGCTTTTTGGTCTTAACCCATATTCAAATAAATTGTTCTCATCATATGAAATTTGAAGTAGATCAGAACGGATTCGACCAATCTTATATAAGTAAGTTAAAACTTCCTTTGACTTTTCAATTACCTCATCCATGGTTTTCTTAAAATGAGAAAGATGAACGCTTTTATCAATGGTAAAAGAGGTTGTTGAGCCATGTATTTTTATCCAATAAAGGCTATTTATTTTATCAGAAAAATCTCTTTTAAGTTTATCAATTGTATCTGAGAATTCTGCTTTTCTGCCCGCATCAATTAATAGATGACTTTTACCGTTTATTGTTTCAAAGCCTGTAACAATCGCTTTATAAACCTTTAATATGCCATTGCCTCCAAGAACTGCTTTTGGATCATAGATTTTCGAGGAGGAACTTTGCTTAAATCCACTCTCATAAAGATTCTGTCTGAATGCTATATAGGCTATTTCATCTTTAATATTCTTAGATAGCTCACCAAGATTTATATGCTTTATTTTTACCCCAGGATACTCTTTATAAATATTCTTATCATCAATAAATCCTAAAACATATATTTCATACTTCTCTCCAGATTTATGTGGCAGAGAACGAAGTATCTTTCTCCTAAATAAATAGCCTAAAAATTTCTGTAAATCCTTTTCACTAATTATTATCTTAGCAATTTTGTTTGTTCTAAATTCATAATTTAATTCATAGGCTTCTAGCAAGAGGTTCATGTTACCTTTATGAACCTTTTTCTTCAATGCTCACAAAAGTATTATATGCAAATTTCCTTCCTATATCAACGTAAGTCTTAAACTGACCATTAACCACTCTTTTAAATATGCATAAACCCACAGGAGTAATTATTAAGGTACCCTTGAATACACCATTTTCTTTCTTCAACTCTGAAAGTTTTTTGGACATTAAATCGATCTTAAGGTTTTGTTTTGGAGGTTCAAGCCACATATTATCATAATAAAGAAGTTCAAGGTATTCTAGTTTGGTGAGGTTATCAAGTAAAATATTGTTAATCTCTTTTAAATTTTCGATATAATCATTTATATTAAAACTTTCTAAGCCATTCCACATACTTAATATTTTGATTGTTTCTGGTAATTTGGTAGTAAACCTAAATTGTTTACTTAATTTATCGTTTTTTAGTATTTTAACGCATATCTCTTCAAGATGTTCTAGTTTAATTGTCTTTGTTAAGCGAAAAACACCGATAATTCTTGCATGAAGTGGTGCTTGGGCCCATAACATTGCAGCACAATTCAATGAAGAAGTACTTATAGAACCAATCTTAATTGTAGGTCTTTCATTTGTTGCAAACTTATAAAATAAGGCATAAATAGCCACAGTAGATCCTTTTTCACGTTTTGATGGAGGTTTAGAATAAATATACTTTAACTTAACAGTATAGGACTTATTATACTCAAGCTCTTCAGATCCTACATATACTGAAGGTGTAAACTCATTATTACAATCAAATAATGTATTAAAAGGAGCTATAAAATCAATTGGATAAAACGTCATATTATTTTATTTTTAAGTCCGCTGTAAATAATTACTTTAGCTCTTGTTTCGCTGCTCTCATCTGCGATTATGCCAATTTTTTTCATTTTAATTATCACAAAGTTTGTAATGCTAAAAGACATTTGATCAATGTCCGATAACTATAAGCTTCTTCATTTTTGTTCGGAAGATTTTTCTTTTCCTTTATACTTTCTTTTG
>JAVVGB010000018.1:0-20210 GCA_032249315.1 Thermoproteota archaeon | reverse complement strand
GATCTGTTCCTTTGCCTACTCTAGGGCATAGATCATCTGGTGTTTCTATTAATTCAGCTCCTACATATCTTATCAATTCCTTTGTCTCTTCGCTTACTGCTTGAGGAACTACAGCAGTGAAATCGTATCCTAAAGCTTTTGCAATACATGCCATAGCTATTCCAGTATTTCCAGATGTAGGTTCTATTATAGAAATTCCTTCCTTTAATTTTCCTTCTTCTTCAGCTTTCATGATCATTTTGTATACAGCTCTATCCTTTACAGAACCAAAAGGATTAAGATATTCCAATTTAGCATAAAGTTTAAGATTTCCATTTTCTAAGTTCTTAAGTCTTATTAAAGGTGTATTTCCAACTTTTAAATTATTCCTGTTTAATAAACCCTTTGCAACATATTCAATATTTTTAATCCAATTAACTTCCATTTATATAACTAATGTTATAGTAGATATAAAAAATTATTTTTCTATTCTTCCGTTTTTGAATGCCCAATCATAAAATGATTCAAGATAAACTTTTAAATTATTAATTCCTAAAATTTTATTTAAAATAAAATATACATAGGTAGCTCTATCTCCCGCACTACAATATAAAATTATCTCTTTATTTTTTAAATCGATTTCTTCTAATTTTAAATTTTCAAAATAATAAGGATATAATGTTAAAAACTTTTTATGATCTAAATTAATACTTCCAGGAATTCTACCTTCTTTTAAAGCAGATTTAACCTTACCATAGAATTCTTCAGGTGTTCTTGTATCTATTAAAAGAATTCTTGGATTATTTAATACTGAATTAACATAATTGAAATCAGCCTTTATTTCGCTTCTAATTTTAGCTATAACCTTTCCTTCTTTAGGTTTCACAATTCCAGGCATTACAGGATAGCCTTTTTCTTTCCATTTCTCAAAACCTCCTTCAAGGATTTTAACCTTTTCAAATCCCAAATATTCCAATACAAAGAAAAGATATGATGCATGAGTTACGGTATTAATATCACAATAAATTCTTGTCTCTTTTTCTGAATCAAAACCATTTTTTTCTAATATTTTACAAATCTCGTTTATATCCTTTAATGTTGATGGCAATCCTTCTTTATGCTTTGTCAGATCCCATACATAAAACCAATAGGCTTTTGGTATATGGGATGAAACATAGCTTGGAAATCCTCTTACATCAACTATTATTATATCTTTGTTTTCATTTATTTCTCGGTAAAGTTCTTCAGCTTTTATTAAAACCATATTATTTAATTTTTTATTAAAGATATAAATTATATGAGAAAGAAAGATAAGCAACTAATTATTATAATAAGTATAATTTTCTTAGTAATTATTTCCTTAGCTATAACTAGTCAAATTATTTCTCAATCAACTATAAATTCAAGTATAGATTTTGAATTACCTGTAATAGATAAAAATGGTTTGCAACAAAGAATAGTTAAACTTTCAGATTATAAGGGTCATGTGATACTTTTAGAATTTGCTGTAGAATGGTGTCCTCATTGTGCAAATATGGTTCCTGTATTGAAACAAGTTTATGATGAGTTTTCTAAAAAAGGAGTTGTACTAATTACTGTAATGAGTAATTATAATACAAATTTGAATAAAACGATAGAGTTTTTAAAAAAGCATGACCCGCCTTGGTTGCATCTATTTGATCCGAATAATAGCGTATCAAATAAATATAATGTGCAGTCTACACCTACTTTCGTTATAATCGATAAGAGTTTTAAAATAGTAGAGAAATTTAGCGGAGAATACACTTATATCCAATTAAAGAATAAATTAGAAAGCTATCTTTGATAATACTAAAGTAATACGTAAATTAATTTTATGAAGGTTTATTTGTTATTCATTTAAGTTTTCATATGAGTAGCGTAATTAGTATTCGAATTCCTAAAGAGTTAAAGATTGAAATGGAAAAATATGATGTAAACTGGCCAGAATACATAAGAGAAGCAATCGAGGAAAAAATAAAGCAAGTTAAACGTGAGAAGGCTTTAGAATTGATAAGCAAATTAAGCTTGGAAGATGAGTAAAAAAGTATTTGATAAATTTGTATTGGATAAAAGCATTTTACTTCAATTATTTTATAAAAACGAAAAAGCTCTTGAATTATTTAAATCATTCGTAAAAGGAAAAATAGAATTGTTTGTTTCTCCCGAAACTTTTATTCATTCAGTAGAGGAATTGGCTAAAAACAAAAAGGTAAATTTAAAGGAAGCGATTATTGCTTTATATGCTTTAAATTTAAACATAGTTTTTCCTGAAGAAAAGGAATTGATAGAAGCAATAGAATTTAGTAAAGAATACAATATAAGCTTAGAACAAGCATTAAATATAGCAATATCTAGAAGAATAAATGCAACCTATATTACTTTTGATGGTTTAAATGAAAAATTAAAGGATTTAACAAATATAGAAAAGCTTTAATATTTTTACGTTATTTTTATTTTATGAATAAGGGCTTAAGCCCAATAATTTCAACCCTTGTTTTAATCGTTATTATATTTATTGCTGCAGTTATAATATATATTGCTGTTAGCGGTTTTATTCAACCTCAAATTACTCCTAAAATTAGTATTGTAGGCAAATCGCTTGCAAGTGAGGAAGCAAGAAAAGGAATAATCACTCTTACAATAGTAAATACAGGAAATGTTCCGTTAAAATTAAAATATTTAAGAGTTTTAAATCCAGGAATTTCTGGGACAGTATGTTATTATTCAGTTAAAAATGTAGTAAATTCAGGACCTAGTGATTCTGGTTTTACTTATTTTATTTTAGGAGAACCGCTAATTTCTCCTTTTCAATCTTTAGATATCGTTATTGCTTTAAGACCCGCTTCAAATAATCCAAACAATTTCGTAGATAAAAATGTTGTTATAGATGTAATTGCTTTTACTCCTCAAAATACTGAATTTACGCAATTAGCTTCTTTTAAATATCAATTAATTTAATGGAAATAAAGCCAACTCCTACTGTAGGAGCTTTAATTGTAAATAGAAAAGGAGAAATACTTTTGGTTCGTTCATATAAATGGGCTGATGGAAAATTTAGCGTGCCTGGTGGTCATATTGAACCTTATGAAAGAATAGAAGAAGCTGTTAAAAGGGAAGTAAAAGAAGAAGTTGGTTTGGATGTTGAAGTAAAGGAATTGTTGTTAATACAGCAAGTAATTAAACCAGAAGAATTCTATGACAGAGAAAGACATTTTATTTTCTTTGATTTTCTTTGTTTTGCTAAAGATGATAATGTTAAAATTGACAATAAAGAAATACAGGACTTTATTTGGGTAAAGCCTGAGGAAGCATTAAATTATAATTTGGAAAAATATACAAGAAATTTAATAAACAAATATTTAAGATATTTAAAAGGAGATAAGAATACTGAATTAATTTAATAAATTTCTAGGGATGCTAATCTTTTTAAAGCCATAAGTTTTTGTTCATCACCTATATTTGCTCTTTGTATTGCATCTCTAAATATTTCAATTGTTTTTCTATAAGTTTTTTTATTTACAGGATAAGGAACACCATCTTTTCCTCCATGCGCAAAGGTATATTTTACAGGATCTCTCCAAGAAGCAGGAGTACCAAAAATTATTTCAGAAACCAAAGCTAAGGCTCTTATAGTTGAAGGTCCTACTCCATAAAATTCAACAATTTCAATATATTTTTTAGGTTTTCTTTCATAAAGCTCATTTAAAGCCTTCCAATTTATTTCTCTTGGCATCATGTAATGGGGTATTTTCCTTTGTCCATGATTTTCTAGCCATTTATCCAAAGGTCCAGAAACACATTCTTTTATGCTCCTTTGAATTTTTTTAACACCTTCATTAACCAAATCTACGCAGGCTCTTCTATTTTCTTCACTTTCGCTTGCAACCATGTTTAATACTCTTTCCTTTATAACATCACTTACTATAGCTGTATGTGGTTCGTTTACAAAATCTTTTACATTTTCATCTAACCAATGATATCTTCTTGCAGTTAAATCTTCAATGTTCATTCCTTGTTGTACAACAGCCCATTTTCCTTTGTAATCTATAAAAATTGTATGATGGTAAAGCTGATAGCCAGCTTGTATTAATGAATTATCAATTTTTGCTACAATTCTACTTATATATTTATATTTAGATATACTTTCTTCATCAAAATTAAATTTCTTTAATTCATCAAGTTCTTCCAAAGTTTTTCTTGATCTTTTACCCTTTCCTCCTGCTACAAATATTCCTAAATCATTTTCTTTAAAGATTTCCTTTAGAACTCCTGTTAAAACTGTTGTAACTCCTGAAGAATGCCAATCATATCCTAATACACATCCAAAGGATTGGAACCAAAATGTATCTGAAATTCTTCTTAAAAATTCTTCTGTTCCATATTCTTTAACTATTATTGTACATACTTCTTTACCTAAATCTTTCATTAATTTGACTAGCCAATAAGGCGCTTTACCTTCATGTAAAGGAAGATCTGTAGTTGAGATTCTTTTTATTTTTATTCCTTCCACTATAAATATTTACGTGAAAGTAATATTTTAAAAGTTTTTAAAAAAAATTTATTAATATTTTTTTGTATGGGAATAAAAATAGAAGAAGTATCAGGACCAAGACTTGAAAGAATTTCTTTGCATAGTCATATAAAAGGTTTAGGAGTAAGAGATAACAAAGTACAGTTTATAGCAGATGGATTCGTTGGACAGGTTGAAGCAAGGGAAGCAGCGTACTATATAACGAAGTTAATAAAAGCTGGAAGATTTGGAGGAAAAGGAGTACTATTAGTTGGTCCTCCTGGTACAGGAAAAACGGCTTTAGCTATAGGTATTGCAAGAGAATTGGGATTGGATACTCCTTTTGTTCAATTATCAGGAGCAGAAGTATTTAGCTTAGAAGTAAAAAAGACAGAATTTTTAACTAGGGCTTTAAGAAGAAGTATAGGAATAAGAATAAGAGAGGTAAGGAAAGTATATGAAGGTGTAGTCAAAAAGATAGATTATAAATATGGTAAGCATCCCTATAATCCCTATGCCCAAATTCCTGTTTCTGCTACAATTACTTTAAGAACAAAAAGTGAAGAAAAGACTTTACGTGTTCCTTCAGAAATTACTCAACAGCTTGTTGAATATAATGTAGATGTAGGAGATGTGATATGGATTGATGAGGAAACAGGTAGAGTATTTGTACAAGGAAAAACTGAAGAAGAAGGAGCAGAAACTTATGATATTTATGTAAGGAAAAAGATAGAGATCCCAAGCGGTCCTGTTTATAAAGATAAAGAAATCATTAGACATTTTACTTTACATGATCTTGATGTTATAAATGCAAAGCAACAAGGATTAATGAGCATGTTATTATTTGGTATTTCTGGAGAAGAAAAGGAAATTCCTTTAGAAGTTAGGAAATCTGTTGATGAATTTGTTCAAAAAACTATTAATGAAGGAAAGGGAGAGTTTATACCTGGTGTTTTATTCATAGATGATGCCCATATGTTAGATATTGAAACATGGGCTTTTCTTTCGAGAGCAATGGAAAGCGAACTTATGCCAATATTAATTTTAGCAACAAACAGAGGTTTTACGAAAATAAGAGGAACAGATATTGAATCTCCTCATGGAATACCTTTGGATATGCTGGATAGGCTTATAATTATAAAAACAAGGGGTTATACAAAGGAAGAAATAAGGGAAATACTTAAAATAAGAGCTAGAGAAGAAAAGGTTGAATTAGATGATAAAGTTCTTGATTATTTGGCTAATATTGGAGTTGAAAATAGCTTAAGATATTCTGTGCAATTATTAGCTCCTGCTTATATTAGAGCTAAAGAATTTGGAAGAAATAAAATAACTATAGAAGATGTTGAAGCTATAAGAAAGCTTTTCATAAGTGTTAAAGAAAGTGTAGAATATATAAAGGAACAAGAAAAATTATTCTTAAGATAAGTTGGGACATATATTAATAACCGGCGAAGATTTAACGATAAAAAAGCTTATTGATTTTGTTTTATTTAATAATAAAATTAAAGTAGAGGAAAAAGTTTTTGAGAAAATAAAAAAAAGTAGAGAGAAATTAGAAGAGAAAATAAAAAAAGGAGAAAAAATTTACGGTGTTAATACAGAAGTTGGTGCATTATTTAGTTTAAACAGAGAAATTGATAGTAAAGCAGAAATCAATTTAATAAAGAAACATGCAATAGCTACAGGAGAATTTGCAAGCAAAGAATTAGCAAGGGCAACTTTACTTGTATTGATAAATCAACTTGCAGGTGGTTTTAGTACAATTTCATTTGAAACGTTTAATAGATTAGTTGATTTAGCAAATAAAGATATTTATCCTTTAATACATAAGTCAGGAAGTTTAGGGGCAAGCGGAGATTTAATTCCTTTAGCAGATTTAGCCCTTGTTATTGCAGGTGAAGGATACATAAAATTAGGAAATGAAATTGTTAAAGCAAAAGAATTGCTAGGTGAACATGAATTAAAAGCAGGAGATGCAATATCTTTGATAAATTCTACAGCTTATTCAACTGCTTCATTAGCTTTAAGCATATATAATTTTAAATCTATTCTTGATTTATCTTGTTTTATAACTTCTTTGGTTATGGAAGCTTTAAAATGTAATTCTTCTCCTTTTAAAATTGAAACTCTTTCTGTAAAAAAACATATTGATCAAATGATCGTGGGAAACTATATATTAAAAATTTTGGAAGGAAGCAAACTCATTGATTCTGATAAAAGTATTATTCAAGATCCTTATTCTATAAGATGCATTCCTCAAATCTTTGCTGCAGTAAAATCCAACATAGATTATTGTGAATACATTGTTATGAGAGAAATGAATTCCTACAGCGGCAATCCGGTTATTTTTGGAGATAAAGTATATTATGGAGGAAACTTTCATGCTCAGCTATTGGCTAATGCTGCAGATTTATTAAAAATTTCAGCATCAAATTTAGCATATTTAAGCGAAAGACAGATTAACAGATTGCTAAATCCAAATTTGAATAGAGGCTTACCTCCTTTCTTAGCTAAAGAAGGAATAGGCTTGATGATCTGTCAATATTTAGTTGCTTATTATTTAAATGAAATAAGAACGTTGGCGACACCTTCTTCGATAATATCCGTATCTACAAGTGCAGATCAAGAAGATTTTGTCAGCATGTCAGGAAATGCTGTTAACGATTTAGAGAAATGTTTGGATAATTTAAAAATGATTTCTTCCATTGAAACACTTTGTGCTTATGAAGGTGCAAAAGTAAGAGGATATGAACTTCTGGGCAAAGGAACAAAGTTATTTTATGGTTTAATTAAAGAGAAAGTTGAAGAATATGAGAATATAAATGAAAAAATTGAAGCTATTTACAGAAACTATAATTTCTTTGTAGAAGAATTAAGAAAAGAATTTGGTTCGTTGTTCACCGAGTAGTTATTATAAATTTCCAATAATCTTTATTTAAGTTAAGAAATTAAAAAGTAAAGTAATTTAGCTTCATAATTTAAGAATATTGAACATGAGGCTATGTTCTTCAATGGTTTATGAGAAAATATTGTTAAAGGGTAATCTTTGATATGATGTCTTTCAATGATGCTGATTTCAGGTAAGATATTCTTTAATTTTTGCTAACTTCAAACAAATTAAAATTTAAATTGAAATAAAAAAGGTAAAAATAACAAAAACATATCAAGTTTATAAACATTTCTTAATAATTGGTAATTGTTTATTATAATTAGTTTGTATAAGGCATACTAAAAAGGATTAATAAGATATGCAAATCTAACTAAGGTTTTTTATAGTTTATTATAAAATATAATTTAGAGATACATATGATAAAATGTCCGTATTGCGGATTTGAAAATGAATTTAAGCTTATTAAGACATGGAAGTATAGCTGGTGGGATGTGTATTTTTATGAATGTGCAAGATGCGGCAATAAATTTAGATATCAAGTTGATCCTGAAGGAAAAAAGAAAAGTTTTATGATAAAAATCGGTGCAAGAAGAGGAGGGAAAAAATGAAATATTGTATATTATCTAACTGTTTAAATATAATAAACACCAAAGAAATGAATGATGCTAAGTATAAAATTAGTAAATGGGAGACTTATGTAATTAACTTCATTTCATGAAAATGTTTACAGCTAAGAATAGTTTTAAAGGATGATCATGTACGATTTAAAAGTCCAGTACGTTTTATTTAGAGAAATTGTAGGTGATATTCCATCAACGACTTATGCAACGCATGGTCTATACATGTATCCAGCAAAGTTTATTCCGCAAGTTGTAAGATATGTTATTAATAAATATACTCATGAAGGCGAGTTTATTTTTGATCCATTTGCAGGTTATGGAACAGTAGCTATTGAAGCTTCGCTAACCAATAGAAATTGTGTCTTATGGGATCTTAATCCTATGCTTTATCTATTCGTTAATTCCTCGCTATATAAAGATAGAATATCTCTTAACGACTTTTACATAGACTTTAATTATAATGAATCTTTTAATCCTAAGTGGGATAATGTGTTTTACTGGCATCCAACAGAATTCTATAATGCACTATCAAAAATATGGGGTTACTGGCATAAGGAAGTTGATAAAAAGCTCAGACATTTAGTAGCAATACCTCTCCTAAAAATTACAAGATATTTTAGTTATTCGGATGAAAAAATAGCAAAACTATATAGATCTAGTTATGCTGAAGAAAAAGTAAAGACTCTTTTAAGTTCTAGCTGGAAAGATAAGATGTTCAAAATGTACTGGAATTATGCGAGAGAGGTGGTAGAGAAAGTTAGAGAATATCAAAGTTATAAGCCTTATCAAATAGAATGTGAAGTGAGAGCCAGTGATGAATGGATCTTTACAAATAAACGTATCATTATTGATGCAATTAAAGAGAAGCTTGAAAAAGAAGTTGATGTATTAATAACATCACCGCCATATTTACAAGCACAGGAATACATCAGGAGCTTTAAGCTGGAATTGGCATGGCTTGGCTTTATAGGGGATTTTATCTCTCAATTGACTAAACATGAAATACCATATAATAATGTTGGCGAAGGTTTCATATCCAGTAAGATGTATGAGGTATTAAAAAGAGAAATTGAAAAGCTATCACATGAGAAGCTTTTACAACTTTATATTTCATATTTCAACTCGTTAGCACTATTTCTTAATAATAATCATGCTAAAGTAAAAAATGTAATAGCGTTTTTCATAGGTCCTGTTAAATTGAGAAACATGCGTATACCAATAGATATCATATTAAAAGAACATTTGGAATATTTGGGCTGGAAACATGAAGTTACATTAATAGATACCATTATAAGTAGAAGACTTTTTAAAACAAGTAAGAATCCAGCTACAGGACTAGAAGATGAAAGAACTCCAACTGAGCACTTATTAATAATGAGGAGTAAAACTTGAGTGTGAAAATTAATACACAATCTTATAATTATGTAATACTTTATCTTATACCTGAAGAACTCATACAAAAAAATAAGATTTTACAATTGCAGTGGGAAAATATAAGAACGCTCATACCATGTCTTCTAAAAAGCTTATATAGCGGAAATATTGAAGTAAAGCTTCATGAACTTGATAAGATCTTCACAGGGATAACTAAACTAAAAAATGTTCCAAAAAGTAATATTTTAGGCAAAGTTGCATCGCTTTGGTATTATTTAACAAAGATATTTCATCAATCTTTAGGACCTAGAATAGGTAGCTTTACTGAAGAACTTCTTAAATATTGGATAGATAGCGGAGGTATATATGAGGTTATTGGACAAAACATCACACTTGAAAAAGCCTTAAAGATTCTAGCAGACATAAACATTAAGAGTAGAGCTAGATTAGATTTTGTACTTAAAAGTACTAACCGTGCAGTGATAGTAGAATTAAGGATGAGCGAACATACAGGTGGACGTACAGCACAAGAGTCTCTTTTAGATAAAATAGTTCAAATTTTAAAGCTTCTTGAAAACCCAGTAAATTTAAGGCAAAATTTAATAAATAAAAAAATTTATGAAATAGAGTTCGCAATTGGAATACTGTTTAATGAAAACCATGAACTTTTAACTAAAGAAAATGTTAATATAGGGAGATTAGCTTCATTGGTAAGTTATATAATGGAAGAAAGACATGTATGGGGCGCTTTAAAAGAATTATCTAATAAATACAAAATGTGTGATTCTACAGAAATAACATTTGACAAAATAAAAAATGAATTATCAAATTTGAATAGCAGAAAAATATGTTTGTATGAACCTAACACTAACTTTAAAATTTGGTTAAAAATATTATTTGGTGATGAATTCTTAAAAGAATTTATAGGATTAAGCCTTGGTGAACTTCTTTTAAAATACGGAAGTATTATAGCTGATGATGTATGGTTATTCTATACAGTACTCATAAATGAACTCAAAATAGCTAAGCAATTTGGTTATACTAATGTTAGAAAAATATATGAAGATTTAGAGACATCAGAAATACCTCGATTTTTCATAAATATATATAATGCTAAATTATCTCTAAATGATTATCTGCAACAATTAAATCAATTAATTGAAAATAGTGCAAATACTGTTATAAGAATTTATGAGAGAAAAGGACAATCACTTAGACTACTGGAAACAAATGATATTGTTGCGAGCTTTGAATATCTTAAACAATTATGCATATGTGCGTTAGCATTATATCTTACAATAGATCATAAACGTGACTCAGAATTTAAGGAATGTAGATGGGAATAAAATATATTGAATTTAAGAGAGATATTATTTGATTTTTATTATTTAAAGTAATATTAAAGACAAAATTTATTTCGAGATTTTTCTTATATAAATGTATAAAATAAAATTAGCGTATTTATAAAAATATAGTTATTAATAATTTTGATTACTAAAGATTTATATATCCTCTTTTTATTTAATTTATGTGGCACACATTAAAGAAAAAAATGAAAAAGTAGACACGGCCAGGAGAAAATTTTTAAAAGGTGCCGTGGCTACTTTAATAGCTTTGCCTTTAATTTCAACAATAGAAACAACCTTAGAAGTTGAGGAGCAAAAAGTTAAGAAAAGATGGGCTATGTTTATTGATGTTAGCAAATGCTATGGCTGTATGGCTTGCGTTGTTGCATGTGCAGCTGAGAATAATGTTCCAATTGGAGTTTTCAGAACATGGGTTGAGAGACATGTACTTCCAAGTGGTTCTATAGTATTCGTTCCTAAGCAATGTAATCATTGCGATAATCCTCCATGTGTTAAACCATGTCCAACAGGTGCAACTTACAAAAATAAAGACGGTCTTGTTCTTGTAGATCCAGAAAAATGTATTGGCTGTGGAGCATGTATAGTAAGCTGTCCTTACGGTGCAAGATACTTTAATCCTTTAACAGGGGCTGCAGATAAATGTACTTTCTGTTCACATAGAATATATACCGGCAGACTTCCAGCATGTGTTGAAGCTTGTCCTACAAGAGCAAGAGTTTTTGGAGACCTTAACGATCCAAACTCTGAAATTAGAAAGCTCGTTGATAAAATACCTGCTAAGGTTTTGAAGCCTGAAACAGGTGCTAAGCCTGAAATATATTATTTTGCTTTACCTGAGGTGTCTTCAAGATGAGCTATCCAACTTATCCTGGTGGTTATATGTATCCCAACGAGACTTTAATATGGCTACCAATAATAGTTACCTATATAGTATTCATAGCAATTGCTTCTGGTTCAGCTATTATGTTAAGCTTAGGAGTTTTATTTGATAAAAGTATTTTAAGGAGAATGGTGCCTCTTTTCCTAATGATGTCAATAGCAACAGCTCTAGTTTACTTGCTTGGACCCTTAGCTGATCTGAGAAGACCTGATAGAGCTCCCTATATATTTTTGTATCCACATGTAATTCCTTCAGAAATGTATCCTGGAATCTCTATAATTTCATTCATGGCTACCATAATGTGGCCTCTTCTTATAATATTACTATTTATATTAGGTTATCTTGTGTTGTTTAGAGGTATGTGGAACTCAATAGTAAGCAAGATTTTAGCATTATTGCTCATTGTCGTTGGTCTAGTATGGTCAACTTATTTTGCTCCGCTACTGTTTACTACATTACCTTTACTTGCTTTATATAATTTCATTCCTTTATTACCTGCAGAATCTTTCCTAGAAGCTATAGCATTATCAAGCTCTTTAGCATTGTTAGCGCTTCTAATACATTACCGTAGCCAAGAGAAATCTTTAGCTAAGTTTCTTAGCCAAGTAATCTTAGCATGTAGCTTAGTTTTCATTACATTAAGACTCTTCCAAGTATTCCGTTTATATGCATACTTAACAGGTTCTCCTGAAGCATTGATTTTCATTGAAGTTTTCTCAAACATGAATATCATTGTCCTTATTCTAGCAGCTATTTCCAGTATTTTAGCCTTTTACACATATATTAAAGGTTACAATATTTTAACTATATTGTTAGCCTTGCTAACTTTAATATGGGTCTTTACAGATAGATGGTTATTTGCTATTAACATTCAGTCCATATCAAAAACAGCTTTGGCTGTTGTACCTTTTAGTTTAGACCTTGAATCATGGGCTTTGGAATCTATTGCTATGGCATTCCTAGCACTTTTTATATACTATGTGCTATATGCATGGATTGTCAGAGAACCTTTGATTAAAGCTGTGGGTGAGGTGAAATGAGCGTCGATACAAAGAGAAGGACTTTTGTTAAAGGACTAGTTGCAGCAGGTCTTCTAGGTGCTGGTTTACTAGCTTACTCTCCAATATTAAGCAAATTCATTAGACCTAAGTTTGAATTTACAAGAGTAGAACCAGATTTACAGGAAGGTGCTAATGTTAGATACGTTTATTCTACATGTCTAGGATGCAATGTTAGATGTGGTATAAGAGTTAGAGTTGTTAATTACGGTGGAGTTGAGGTAATAGAAAGGATCGAGGGTAATCCATATCATCCATATAACAGAGCTGTCTCAATGGAGAAGCAAACAGTTATTTATGACCAGTTACCTTATAATACGCCAGTAGATGAAGCTAATAGAAAGTGGTTTGGAACATTATGTCCAAGAGGTCAAGATGGAATACATTATGTATATGATCCCTACAGGGTTCTTAAGCCACTGAAAAGAGCTGGACCTCGCGGTAGCGGAAAATGGAAAGTTATAAGCTGGGAGCAACTTATAAAGGAAGTTGTTGAAGGAGGAGTTATTGAGGAAACAAATGAAAAGCTACCTGGATTAAAGGAATTTTTCGTTTATGGTAAACTTAAAGCTGCTGGCTTTGAAGATCCAAATAAAGTTTTAAGTGATATAAAGAAAGACGCAGACTCTATAATAACTATTGCCAAAGATCCTGCTAAAACATATAATGATTTAATTAAAGCTATAGATGATTTCAAGTCTAAATGGAATAATATATTAGGAGAGAAAGGTCTTAAATTAGATGATATCTTAATCGATCCTAACAGACCAGATCTTGGAACAAAAGCTAACATGGTAGCATGGATCAGAGGTAGAGGTCAGCCTCATGCAGATCCCTTCTATCAAAGATTTATATTTGCAATAGGCAGTGTTAATTGGTTAAGACATACTAGTGCATGCCAGCTAGGATATTATGCAGGTAACTATCTTTGGGTAGGAACCTATGATCTTCAAGGAGATATAAGAGGTGCTAAAGTTATAATATTTGCTGGAGCGGCACTTGGTAGACTTCATCCAGGAGCAACAGGCCAAGGTTTAATGATCGAGAGGACAGCTAGAGGAGAGCTTAAGCTTTACTATGTCAATCCAATAGCCCCAAGAGTTACAAACCAGAATATAATATGGGTTCCAGTAAAACCTGGTGAGGATGCAGCTCTTGCAATGGCTATGATAAGGTGGATAATTGAAAATAATAAGTATAATAAGGAATTCTTGGAGATACCAAATCTAACATCAGCTGGAAAGAAAGGCTATCCTGTCATATCTAATGCAACATGGCTTGTAATAGCAGAAGAAGGTCATAGCAAGTTTGGAGAATTCCTTAAGGATACAGATGTAGGAATTGGAGATAAAGGAATACCATTGGTATTCTCTGCTGGAGAACTTAAACCTCATACTGATGTAGATTCAGCTGAAATAGATTGGGAAGGAAAAGTTTCTTTAAAGACTGGTGAAAGCGTTCTTGTAAAAACAGCATTTAGAATGGTTAAGGATGAAGCTTTTAGCAGAAGTCTTGAGGAATGGTCTCAGATATGCGGTGTGCCTGTGGAACTAATAATTCAAATGGCAAAGGATTTTGCAGATGCTGCTCCTTATGCATCAACTGTGTTACATAGAGGTGTTGGTATGCATCCTAACGGAGAATATTCTGTATGGGCTTATAGAATTTTAGATACTCTTATAGGTAACTATCATAGGAAAGGTGGCATATTAGGCAGACCTTCTACAACAGCTTTTTCAGCTAAGCTATACAATTGTGGTTCTTCAGGATTTGGAGAACCTATAAGATGGGGACCTCCTATAGATAGGCATGGTTACGCTTATGAAGATACTTTAGAATATTGGCTAAAAGTTAAGAAAGGCGAGAAGCCTTATCCAGCTAAGAGACCTTGGTATCCTTTAACACCTGAGGAAAGTTATACTGAGCTTTTTGCTGGAATAGCTGAAGGATATCCATATAATATAGGCGTGCTCATAATGTATTATGCTAATCCTGTACTATCAGCTAACCATGGTATTAAATTCATAGAAGTTCTTAAAGATACTAAAAAGCTTCCATTATTCATAGCTATAACAACAACAATAAACGAATCTAGCATGTATGCTGATTATATAGTCCCTGATACAACATACCTTGAAACTGGTACTATGGGAACCCAGTTCCTTTATGCAACTGGTGCTGGTATACTTATAGGTGAAGCTTGGAGAAGTCCAGCTATAAAACCATTAACAGAATACATTGGCAAATGTCCTAATGGTCATGATAGATATGCTAGTATGTGGGAATTTGTTATAGATGTTGCCAAGGAATTAGGAGCTCCAGGATTTGGAGAAAAAGGTATTAATGGTGTTAAAGGTACAAAGTATGAGGGTCAATGGTTTACTCTTAATTGTGCATGGGAAATTATATTAAGAGTATTTGCCAATGCTGCGGTAGATGCTAAAGATAAGAAAATTATACCAGCTGAGGTACAAAATAGCGAGGTTGAGTTTGTTGAAAGAAACTATTTTATAGCTAATTTCAAGGATATAATTCCTGAAGATGAATGGAGACTTGTTGCCTATGGTCTTGCTAGAGGAGGAGTATTTACAAGATATGAAGATTCGTTTGATGAAAGAGGATATAGTAAAAGAAGTGTTCCAGGAGATAAAATATTAAAATTCTGGAATGATAAAGCTGCTAAAGCTAAAAATGCGATTACAGGTGAAAAGTTCTGGGGAGGTCCTAAGTATTTACCAGCTGCAACTTATGCTCCAGTAATCGCAGGTCCTAAAATGAAGGGATTAATTGGAACTCCATTAAAAGATCTGTTCGAAGGTTATCCATTTACCATAGTATTTGAATCAGGTCCTTTATTCACTAAGCATAGAAGTCAGTTCTACTATTGGCTTAAGGCTATAACGCCTGAGAACTTCGCTGTCATGAATACTAAAGATGCAGAGAAGTTAGGAATAGAAACAGGAGATATAATTAGAATTGAGACACCAATGGGAGCTATTGAAACGCCAGTTGTAGTAGAACCGACCGTTAAAGAAGGTACAATAGCTATACCATACGGTATGGGTAGATGGTCTGAAACAGTGGTAGTTAAACCGAAATATATTGGAGAGATTAAAGATGAGAACTTAAAGAGGTTAATTGAAGAGCTTCCCGATAAAGTAGAGATACCAGAAGAAGCTATAAATCCTGCCAAAAACTTGCCATTAATTGTTAAGAAGGTATTATTTACAAAGAGTCCTGCTGAATATTACGATAAAGGTTTAATAGCTGACAAGTGGAGATTTAATGGTATAACTTCTAATCCAGTACAGCTAGGAGACCCATCTTTAGGTAACTGGCCTTTGCTATCATGGCACGGCGCATCTCAAGCTTACTATGATACTCCCGCTAAGGTAACAAAAACAGGAAGAAAACACAAGTTCGAGACAGTAAACATTGTATGGTAATTATAAAATAAATTTTTTATAATTTTTTTATTTACCTATGGAAAATCTTCTTTCTATAACAAACGGTAGAAATCTATTGTATTTATCAATATTATCTCTAAACATAAATAATCATGAAGCATTAAACGTTCTACGGTTGCTGGGCTTAAATGATGAAGAATTAAATGAGCTAACTAAGAATATTGATGAGCTTTTAGAATCCTCTGCAGAAAATTATAGAGTTGACCTTGACCCTGTCACTCGAAGTTTATTTGTTAAAGTTATTAAGGGATTTTATGAAAACGCAGGTTATATTATTGAAGGGAACGCTGGAAGTCTAAAAACTATGTTCGCATTCATGTCTCAGCTTGTAAATGATGAAGTTAGAGCTTTAAAGCTAGGCGATTTCGATAATGCTAAAAGACTCAGAACTATTCAACTAAGATTTCTTAATACTCATTTAAAACCATTACTAAAGGGAATTATAGCTTCTAATGAAAAATTATCAAAGGCTGCTATGATACTTTTGGAGCTTATTGACAATGATATAGATTTATTGAAGGACCTGCTTTCCAATATTGAATATTTTTCCTATACAGTTGGGTTTCATGATGAGTTTAAAAATGCTTTTCATGATAATTATGTTGAAAATTGAAACAAATTATCTCGAAAGTTATAAAAAATATTTTTTACCATCAATAAACGTTTTTAGAGTTAAGCTTTTATTTAAGATCATGAATAAAATTTAAATGAACAGTTTTGAAATAGATAAAAGAAATTACGTTCTTGGAAAAGGGAAATTCGTCGATGATATTTACCTTAAAGATATGCTTTATTTAAAAGTTGTAAGAAGTCCGTATGCAAGAGCCAGAATACTTAAAGTTAAGGGAGAAATAACTGGTTATGATTTGAAAGCTTCAATGAGCGTAATAGCTGAAGAAGAATCTGAATCACCTATTAAAGTAGATTATCCTGTACTTGCAACAGATTATGTAAATTATGTTGGTCAACCTGTAGCTGCTGTTTTAGGAAAGGATAGATATGAAGTAGAAGATAAGGCTGAAGAAGTTGAGGTAGAATATGAACCATTGAAGCCAATAGTTGATCCATTTGAAGCTTTAAAATCTGAGCCAATACATAAAGGAATGAACTCAAATATTTTTAACTATTATGAAATAGGAGAAAAAAATAATTTTGAAGCATCAGTTATTGTTTCAGATCAGCTTTGCAATGAAAGAGTAATTCCAAATCCTATAGAACCAAGAGGAATCGTTGCTTATTATGATGGCAATAAGCTGAACATTTGGGCTTCAACACAATCTGTTCATAGCTGGAGGGAAGGACTTGCAACAGTTTTAAATATACCGAAGGAAATGATAAGGGTAATTCATTTAGATACAGGTGGAGCATTTGGCTCAAAGGCAAGCATATATCCAGAATATGTAATTGCTGCATACGCTTCAATAAAAACAAAAAAACCAGTTAAATGGATCGAAACAAGAAGAGAGCATTTATTAGCTACTCAGCATGGAAGAGGAGTATATGCTAAGATTAACTTAGGTTCAGAAAGGGACGGAAGAATATTGTTTATGGATGCTGAAATTATAATAGACGCAGGAGCCTATCCTTTAGGAATTGCTATGTTTGGTCCAAGTTGGATATCTTATCAAATAACAGGCCCTTATGCAATAAGAAATTTACATGTAGTTGCAATGTCTGTATGTACAAATAAGGTTCCTCTTGGTCCATATAGAGGGGCAGGAAGACCTGAAGCAGCTTTCTTTATTGAAAGAATGATGGATTTACTTGCAGATGAGCTTAAAATTGATCCTGTTGAGCTAAGATTAAGAAATTTATTGGATGAAGAATTTGTTTCGATCACGAAATTTAAAGTTCCTCCTGCAAAGACTTTCTTTGAAAATGCTGTGAATGCTTTAAAATATAAAGACTATGTTAAAAGAGGAGAAAAAGTTGGAATTTCCTTTTTTGTTTTGATTCCTGATAAATCTGAAGGTGAATCTGTAAAGGTCGTTATTGAAAATGGTGAAGTTAAAGTCTGGCTAGGTGGCAGTGTTCATGGGCAAGGTCATGAGGAATTTGTTAAGAAAATTGTTACCAAAGAGTTAGGAGTTGGTGAAGAAAAAGTAAAGCTTATGCATGGAGATACTCAAGAAATTGATACAGGAGTAGGTACATGGGGTAGCAGAAGTGCAATACTAGCAGGTTCAGCATTGGTAGAAGCTTGTAGAAGAATAATTGAAAAAGCCAAAAAAGAATTGGGCAATGATTTTTCAATTGAAGAATTGTTAAAAGGAAGATATGAGGAAAAGGTAATTTATGAGGTAAAAGGTATCAATTTAAATTCTTTAGGAGCAAATCTTGCAGTAGCTAAAATAGTAGAAGGCAAGGTAAAAATAACTGAAATATTGGCATATTATGATGCAGGAAAGGTTTTAGTTAGAGAAGTAGCTGAAGGACAAGTTATTGGAGGCTCAATTCAAGGTTTATCCCAAGTTTATTTTGAATCTGCTCCATATAATAAAGAAGGTCAGCTTTTAGTTAGTAGCATTCTTGATGCAGGAGTACCTTCAGCTATGGAAGCTACAAAGGTTATTCCTATTTTTGCTGAATATCCTTCACCTATACCAGCTCAAGCAAAAGGGCTGGGAGAAAGTCCTACGATTGGCGTTCCTCCAGCAGTAGTTAGAGCAATTGAACAAGTTGTTGGGAGGAGAATAAGGAAAACTCCAATAAATTTAGAAGACTGGATTTTATTAGCTGAGTAAAATATTTAATTAAAGTTATTAATATTCATATTAGTGAATTTAGATTGGTTAACGATTGAAGATTTGAAAAAGATATTCGAAAAAGCAAACTATGTAGCTGATGATAATATTTTGTTTTCTGTTTATCTAGCATTAAAATTAAAAAAACCTTTATTAATTGAAGGAGAACCTGGTTGCGGTAAAACTGAGATTGCAAAGGTTCTTTCTCAAGGTTTGAATACAGAACTAATTAGATTACAATGTTATGAAGGACTTACAGCTTCTGAAACGATATATGAATGGGATTACATGAGGCAACTCGTAGAAATAAAAATAAGAGAAAATTCGAAAAATCCAGAAGAATTGGAAAATTATATATTCAGCGAAAGATTTTTATTGAAAAGGCCATTATTAAAGGCTATATTGCATGAAGGACAGATACCTCCTGTTCTTCTTATTGATGAAATTGATCGAGCAGATGAAGAATTTGAAGGTTTCCTTTTAGAATTTCTATCAGAGTTTCAAGTAACTATTCCAGAGATAGGAACTTTTAAAGCTAAGCAAGAACCAATCGTTATAATTACATCTAATAGAACTAGAGAGTTAGGTGATGGATTAAGAAGAAGATGCTTATATCTCTACATAGGTTATCCTAGTTATGAAAAAGAACTTAAAATAATTAAACTAAAAGTACCTAATTTAAATGAAAGAGTTGCGGAGCAAATCGTAAGAGTTGTTTCAAGAATAAGGCAAATGGATAACATATTAAAGAAACCAGGAATATCTGAAACGCTGGATTTTAGCAGAGCTATAAATGAAGCAAGAATTGAAAAATTAGATTCATCGAATATAAAAATGTTTTTAGGTTGCTTAGCTAAGAATCCTGATGATTTCTCTACTTTAGCTAAGATCGATTTTAATTCTTTTCTTTCATAAATTAAATGAACACTGAAATTTTAATTACTTTTATTTTGAGATTTGCAAGAGAATTAAGAAATCAAGGAGTAAAAATATCTCCGATGGATCCTGTAGATGCAATAAAAGCTTTAGGTTTTTTTGAAAACCTCAACAAGAAAAAAATATACATTGTTTTAAGAGCTATTTTTGTAAAAAGATTTGAAGACTATGCAATTTTTGATACACTGTTTTATAAATTATATAGTGAAATTATAGAAGAAGCAGATATTGAAAATGAAGAAATTCTAGATATTCTTGAAATCTCAGATAGAGAGTTTCCTCTTGGAATGGAAGGAAAAAGTGAATATGATACGAAATTTAATTTTAAATTTACGTATAGTCCTTATGAATCTAGATCAAA
>JAVVGB010000017.1:0-21214 GCA_032249315.1 Thermoproteota archaeon | reverse complement strand
ATGCTAAAACATAAAATTTATTAGTCTAATCATAATTAGTCTAATTGTGGTTAGTATTATTAGATTTAAAGATCTTGAAAGTTGGAAAAATGTAGGTAAATGGTTCTTGTTTATGGTAGAAGAAAGACTGGAAAGAGTTATTTTGTAAAGAATAATATAAAATGGGATAAATATTATTTTGTTGGAAGAAGCGGTGATATATTTGTAGATGATGAAAAAATAGGTTATGAAACGTTCGTTAGAGAAGTAGTTCAAAGTTTAGAAAATGAAAAAACGATAGTTATTGATGAGATTCAGCGACTTCCAGAAGAGTTTTTTGACCGTTTACATAACATAGGAGTTAAAGGTAGATTAATAGCAATTACATCTACGATCTGGCTTACTAAAGAACTTCTAGGAAAAAGATCTCCGTTGCTTGGCTTATTTTCAGAGTTCAGAATGGATATTATAGATGAAAGGGACATATTGCTAAACTTGCATGATCGCATAAAGGATCCTAAGGAATTAATAGAATATGCTGTTTTTTTAAGGGAACCATGGTTAATTCCTTTATGGGAAGAAACTGAGAGCTTCTTTGACGCCTTACCATTCAATATAAAAATAACTGTACCAGCTCTAATCGGAGAAATATTTACAGAAGAAGAAAGACAATATTCAAGAATCTATGATGCTATACTTAAGGCAATTGCAAATGGTAAAAGAATATCAACAGAAATCGCTTCTTACCTTTACTCACTTAGATTAATACCAGCAGAAGACCCAAGTCTTGTGCATCCTTTTTTGAAAATACTGCAAAATATAGGATTAATAGAAAAGATAAAAATTTATGAAAAGAATAAGTATTACTACAGAATTTCATCACCAATCGTAGATTATTACTATTATCTTGAGGCAAAATATGGAATAAGCGAAAGAGAGATTCAACTTTTGCAAGCAAAAAAGGTATTGGAAATAAAAATTCCTCACTATGTTGAACAATTCATCATGAACTTATTATCAAAAATCTTTGGATTATGGCCAGAGAAAATAATAGAAAAAGAATATAAAGTAGATATTGCATTAGTTGATTTCAAAAAATTAAAGGCTGTTGTAGAAGTTAAGTGGAGGAAGAATATAACGAATGAAGTTTTAAAAGAAGTGGAGAGAAAATTAGAAAAATATAATTGCAGAAAAATATTTATCGTTCCAAACAAAGTAGAACTTCCTGCAAGTTCAGAAAAATTAGAAATATGGGATGTGAAGAAGATATTAGAGATCATTCAAGGGAAAACTAAAATTTAAAAAATCTAGCAAAAGAGAAAAGCATTGGTATAAATTAATTAAGATTAGGTTAAGCAGCAACTAATTGTTAAAAATTCCCTATGTTTTTAAAGAAGTTTTTTTTGTAGCTACGAAAATTGTTTATTAATCGTCAAAAACTTCGGCATCGATTTTCTTTATTACGAAATCTGTAAATTTTCCTTTGAATCTTGTTGCTTTTACTTTTGCATCATCGATATAATGATATTCAGTATAAGGAGATATTTTTCTCGGTTTATTGAATATTATTTGATGATACTTAACCCCATGCTTCTTTAACCATTCAATTGTAACATCTTTATGCTCGTCTGTTCTTGCTGTAAAGAAGCATATATAATGTCCTTGATCATAAAGCTCGTTTATTTTCTGTATAACATCATAATAAGGCTTTGCATTTCTCATCCTTTCTACTCCTTCTTCATTTTTTATATCCTCGCAAACGGTTCCATCAATATCTATGATAAAGATTTTAAGTTTATTATTATTACGTTCGCTTTTTTCCATTGGTTAAAGTTTTGATTTGTGAATATAAAAAGATTATTAATTATTTATGAATATTTTAATTTTAATAAAAAGGTAAAGCTGAAGTAATCAATTTAATAAATTTCTTTGAATTTTAAGAAAAACTTTTGAATGGTTTAATCATCTTTTTCTTCAAACAATTTTTTAGTAAGCTCGTAAACTTTACTACACATTCTTAACGCATTTTCTCCATCGATCCTTGAATATATTAATTCTGGAGGTGTTCCTGTTTCAGTGTCGCCATACATTGCCGTTTCTCTTTCTTTTCTTAGCATTCTAGATATGCTTGCCAATTCATCAATTTCTTTCTTAAACCAATCTGGAAATCTTTCTTTTTCTTGTTTTAATATTGTTCCTACATCATGCCATTTTGGTGGTTCAACTCCTACTAATCTTAAACTTGCTTTTAATAACAATTCTACTGCTTCTTGGCATTGCCTTACCACATATGGATAATTTCCTTCTTGAAAGGCTTCTTTAGAATGTTTTATTCTTTCTTCAGCTTGCTTTAAATGAGATTTCGCTAAGGATTTATAATTCATCGAAGTTGATCACTTCTCCAAATTTATAATCTCTTTTCCTCCAATACCATTTTTTTCCTAACCAAACTCTTTCAAATCCCAATTCATTAAGCTTGTTTTTAAATTTAGCTAATATATTAGAGAAAAAGTTATCTTTATCATAAATGATTATTGCATCTTCTGTCATATCCATATATATTGGAGAGAAACGCTTTGCTTCTTCTGGAGTCTTCATTATAGGTGAAAAAGATACGTAATATCCTTTAGAATATAGTTCCATAATATCTTTTTCCAGTAAAGCTTCTATTGAGTCAAAGATTTTAATCCTCTCAGTAATGCTAAAAGGAAGATTTCTAGCTATTATTAGCAGATCTATATCGCTATCATTTCTACAATCTCCACGAGCAACGCTTCCGTAAACAGCGACTGAAATAAGATCATCACCAAATCTTTCCTTAAGTAACCTTAACAATTTCTCGATTATTGTAGAATAAGGTTCTTTTATCACTAAAATAAATTCATATAAGGATAATATATAATTTCTTAGATTTTATCTGAACTCATTTCAACATTAGTTGTTGTTTCTATTCTGCGAGTTTTCTTCAATTCTTTTATCATTTTCTCTATTGATTCTTATCAGTTGCAATGCAGATCACATAATAGATAACATATGCAAGAATCATTCTTGGCATTTAAATATAACCTCAAAATAATATAAGTAAGATGGTAGAAATTGTTGTAAAAATACCAAAAGAATTGGAAGAAGATTTTAAAAAGATAGATCCTTTGCTATTAGAGTTAGCTGTTCAAAGATTAATCAAAGAAAAGCTTGAAGAATTTGTTGAAGTCGAAAAAATCCTTTCAAAAAGTAAATTAACAGAAAAAGTAGCTTTAGAACTTGGTAGAAAAGTTAATAAGGCTTTGGCAAAAAGGTATGAAAAGCTAAAGTAAATGATTCTCCTTTGATCGAGTTATCTTGATTCTTATCTTCAGGATTTAAGGCTAAAATCCAGTTTCAACTAGTACTTTTTTCAATTTCCTTAACCGCTTCCCTTTCAGCAGCTATTCTATCTAATATAACTCCGCTTAGCATCTTGGATAAAACACTATAAGGATTTTCTTTCATTTTACTACTTTTCTTCAAAATTATGGAATCACCTCCATCATAAACTTTTAAAACATCACCTTCATGCAAATCTAATTTATCCCTTAATTCTTTAGGAATTAAAATTCTTCCTTTACTATCTATTCTAACTTCTTTCTTCACCATAATACAATTATAAAACGGAATATAAATTTCTCACGTAACGGTAAATTAATAATTTAATTTTTTGGTCATTAGGGATAAAGATTTATATAAAAATTTCTCCATTATAACATATGAAAAAATACCTAATAGATAAGAAAGAAGACATAAAAAAGCTAGAAGTGGTTGAAAGGGAAGTAGAGATAAAGCCAAGCAAAGATTTCGCAATTGCTGTTATAGGACCAAGGAGAGCTGGCAAGACTTTTACATGTTATTATTTAATAAAGAAGTGGGATTTGAAGGATGAAGATTATTTGTTCATTAATTTTGAAGATGATGAAGTAAAAAGAAGAACGAGAGAAGAAGTAGTTAATTGCATTCAAGATCATGTAGAAATATATGGTAAAGAGCCAGAATTTATATTTCTTGATGAAGTTCAAAACTTAAAAGACTGGGAAAGCTTTGTTTATTCTTTAGTAGAGAAGAAACGTTATTTTGTTTTTCTAACTGGCTCTTCTTCAAAGCTTTTAAGCAAAGAAATAGCTACACAACTGAGAGGAAGAAGTCTAAATTATGCTATTTTTCCCTTTTCTTTCCGAGAGTTCTTACTTTCAAAGAAATTTCCGCTCAAGAAAATCTATTCAAGCATCGAAGAAGCTAAAATAAAAAATCTTCTGAACGAATATCTTCAAAAGGGAGGCTTTCCTCTTGTGGTTTTAGAGAAAATAGATGAGAAAACTTTTGCTAGAGAATACGTAGATGTTGTTTTATACAAGGATCTTGTTGAAAGATTTAAAATTGAAAACATAGATGCTGCAAGATTTCTTATTTATTCTTTAATTGAAAGCTTTTCGAAGGAGTTTTCTGTTAATAAGATATACAAAGCAATGAAGGAAAGGGGAATGAAAGTAAGCAACAAAATTCTATATACCTATCTTTCATACATTCAAGAAACATTCTTATGTTTTCTAGTTAAAAAGTTCCATTATTCTTACAGGAAAAGCGAATTATCGATTCCAAAAGTTTATGTTAATGATGTGGGTATTGCAAATAATTTTTCAAGATACCGATTCTTAGAAAACATTGGAAGGCTGATGGAAAATTTAGTTTTAATAGAATTGAAAAAGCTTGAGTTAAATAATTTAATCGATGGAGTTTTCTATTATAAAGATTTGCAGAATGAGGTTGATTTTGTTGTCAAAAAAGGTTTAAATGTAGAGCAACTTCTCCAAGTGACCTATGCTAGCAACAAAGATGAAATTGAAAAAAGAGAAATCAGAGGCTTATTGAAGGCTTCAGAATTGCTTAAGTGTGAAAACTTACTTGTAATAACTTGGGATTATGAGGATGAAGTCAGAACTGAAAACAAAAAAATAATATTTAAACCACTATGGAAATGGTTGCTGACATAACTTTTTGATTGTTTGATTTTTCGATGGCCCGCCGCCGGCCATCTATATTGATGAAATAACTTTTTGAACATAAACATTCCATTTTCTTATTTTTTGCTTACGCTTCAAACTTATATACTTCTAACTCGAATCTCTTTGATTATGAAGCTATTAAGCTTTTTCTATATAAAGCATCAATCTTCTGAAGAATAATAATTTGAACTTAATAGTTATGAAATTTGTGATACTTTAGACAATTTCCTTCGGATAAGAATAATTAATATAGAAACAATAGCGGTTGCTACAACTAATCCAATGCTCAAATACATTATATTGGATGTCTCCGCAACAGGACCAAATGCATTCTGATCTGCTACACTTCCGAACTTAGAAATTGATACTGAATATATGATCCACTTTGTACTTGTACCTGTATACAATCCATATGTATATCCTGCTATGTAAAGGTTATTACCATCAAAAGCCATTTTACCTAAGTTAAAAATGTAAAAGGTGTTTTCATCGCTACCTAGTATTAATCTTTCAATTTGGTTTAAGTTTTTATCATAAACGTATAAGATGTGCCAGTCCAAAGGACGCCATAGAGGATACAGTGGATCTCGTCTATTCACTCGTTCCACAGAAGCTACATAAATATAACCATTTGTATAGAGGAGTTTGGCTGGAACATGATGTGTCTTTTCTACCAATATTTCATTTCCATCTTTATCATATTTAGCTATGAATTTATCTCCAATTATAAATGCGTTACCTTCTTCGTCAAAACTTAAACCATGGGCAGATCCAAAGCTATTGTCCCTCTTTATAGCTTTTATTGGATTCAAATCCAGATCCAGCATTACGATTGTAAAGAAGTCATATCCAATATTTATAACCCATAAATGCTTTGTAGCAGGGTTAATACCAATAGCAATAGGAGTGCCGTTTTTTTCGTTTGATTTCACAACGTATTCTTTAACTAATGTTAAGTCTTCAATTCGCCTCTTCTCAATTCTCCATTCATACCACTCTTTATGAAGCCTAATTAAACCTATTTCTGTATATTCTATTATTCTTAATTGACCAGCAACATATATATGCTCATCGTAAACTTGAATAGAGTTTGCCTCGCTATAACTATAGATAATTGTCTCATTATTTAGGGGTTTGCGCTCAGACATTATTAGATTCAAGCTTGAATCAAAAACCAGTATAATGATATTCAGTATATTCAACCCGCTACCTACAACGTATAATTTGTTATCGATAATAACACAATCGTATAATTCACTAAATTCACTTGACGTCCAAGCCTTAACTAAGGAGCCATTTGATTTATATCTCATTTCAATTCTAGCATTGAAATCCTGTGCCCCAACAACATAAATGTAATCACCAGCCTCGCACACCGAAAAAACAGTATTAAGAGAATATGATATTGGAGGCTCCTCGCCATAAACCTTCCAGTTGATCTTAAGGGTTCTTATGTTAGAGATCGAGATAGAATATATAACCCACCTTTCATTCCCTTGCCAATTGTCAGTTCCAACAATATACAAATTTCTGCCGTCGAAGGCCATCCTGCCAGTGCTAAATAAAGATTGTGCATTCACATCATAAGATAATATCACTCTATCAATTAGGTTTAAATTTTTATCATAAACGTATAGAACATGTATGAAAAAATCTTCAATATATTCTCCAGCAGAAACGTAAATATAACCTTTTATATACATTAACTGATCAGCATAGTATGGTATCTTTTTTACTACTAGCTCTTTTCCATCTTTATCATATTTAGCTATGAAGCTATCTCCAACTATGTATGCATTGCCTTCCTCATCGAAATCTATACCAGGAAATTGTATTTTCTCATCCTTCTTTATGACCTTTATAGGATTCAAGTCTGGATCTAATATTTCGATCCTGAATTTGTTATACTCTTCAACACCTACTGCCCACAGATTCTTGGTAACAGGGTTAACTCCAATGGAACATGTCAGATCATCTTTTAAAGATGGATTTGAAGCATATTCCTTAACAACTGTTAAGTCCTTAGCTCTCCACTTCGTGATCCTCCACTGATAATCACCTTTTGCTGCCTCCCTTTCCCAGCCTGCTATGTATAAATAGTTATTGTAAGATACAATATCACATGCCATACCTTCAAAGTTTTTGCGTTTGAATGATAGGAGATTTAAGTTTAGATCAAATTCCAATACGGCCCAAGATGTTCTTACCGAATCAGATTCTAATATAATAAAAGACATGCCTACTACATATAGCTTGCCATCAGAGATGGTACAGCTGGTTAGCTCAAAGAATTCTATTGAAGTCCATTCCTTAACTAAAGAACCGTTTAACTTGTTTCTCATTTCGATTCTAGCAAAGCGAGGAAAGTCTTGGGAACCTACAACATATATGTAATCTCCAGATTCGCATACCGAATTGGCAACATCATCATAGCCTGTTGGATCGCTGTAAGCCCTCCAATTGACCTTTATCACAGGTGAACTTTGAGCTTCAGCAACTGGAGCATGAGTAGGTATGATCAAAAATAATAAGAATGCTACTAATAATAACGAGATTAATTTATAAGTATCCATATTATATAAATAGCAATAAAATATATAGGGTTTTAGCACTTTTTGCTCCATCACTTAACCATATTAATAAATTTCAAAATAAATAAACTATTTAGTAAATTTTACCAAATAAAAAAAGAGGGTTGTCTGTAAAATAAATAATCATTTCTAACTTCTTCATTTTTATCTAAGTTAACCTCTTTAGATGCTTCAAATACATGACAATCTTTTTTAATTCCGAATAATTAATTAGGAATGCTTCATATAGTTCTTGTAGTTTTTATGTAATTTCGCCCAAGAAAGAGATGCCCATCTACCTTTTAAGCATTATTTTTATAGTATTAAATTAATTAGAAAAACTATAAGCAACGCTAAATATGAAAGAAATGTTATCATTGGATTTACTTGACTAATTTTAACATAGCCCTCTTCTACTTTATGACCAATATTTTCTGCAAGAATGTAATAATGAAAATGATAATAATAAGAATGAAAATGATAATAACTCATAGAATAGATCAGAAAACAAAAAATATATATAAACGAGGAAACTATTAAAGTAGGAAATATCAAGCTTTCATCTATTGTTGCTGGTTTTAATAAGGTTTGTATTGTATAATTTTTCCATAATACTAAATTATGCACATCAAATATTGCAACAAATGCTAATATGCCAAAAAATATGATAAAACGCTTATCAAAATATATACTTAATTTATATAAATCTTGATAGAAAGTTTCTTTATTTAAAAAATATCTTTCTTTAATTATTCTAAAAATAATATTTAAATAAAAAAATATAAGTATACCAATATACCATGGAAGAGCTACAAAATACCATATTAAAAAAAAGAAAAAATGTAGAGATATAACTATTAACGTTGAAATTATTAATATAAATTTTCTTATTTTTGCATCTTTTTCTTTTAGATATATTTTTTCACGATTAGATATGCTATAATAAATAACAAACCTACTTATTCCTAAAAAGAGAATTAGTAAATAAATTAATAAATATATAAAGATTAAATAATTATCAGTTAAATAAATAATATTTTTATTTGCAAAATAATTTAATAAAAATGAATAAATTATTCCTATTATTCCAAATATTGTTAAAGTTGTAATAATTAGTATATTATATTTTGTATTAATGAATAAGTCTTTTTTATCTTTATAACTATAAATTAAAATAATTGAAATAAAAATTATAGTAAAAATTAAGAAAAGAAAAATTGTTGACGTATAAAACATAATGAATTCACTTTTTGATGGGATAAGCTGAATATTAATTAAATTTTTTAGATAAAGATAAATAGGATAAAGGATATTCCTTGAAATAAGTAAAAAATTAATTATCAATATTATGAATAAATAATACAAAACGAAATACAAACGAATCTGTGATAATTTGCTTTCCTTAAAGCTAAAGTTAGATACCGTGGTTGATCCCATATATTAATTTCATAATTAAGTAATAAATAATATTCAATAAGTTTTACTAGATTATAAAGATGTTTAAGAGAAAAATCGTTATCTTTTATAATAATTCTGTTCAGATGATTATTAATACTTTGAGATATTCTATGATATTGGCGGTAATTTAAATAATTTCCTTCGGATAAGGATAATTAATATAGAAACAATAGCGGTTGCTATAGCTATTCCTATTATTAAATACATTATATTAAACTCTTCAGGTGAAATGGTTGGCAGAGATGTTGTAGTATTCGGATTTGTTGTGAGTGATGATTTAGAGATCGATATCGAGTATATAACCCACTCAGTATCGAAACCTGAGTAACTATATCCTGCTATATAAAGGTTTTTACCATCGAAGATCATTTTACCTGGATATAGTTCTGAATCTTCATTTATGTCCAAGCTTAACACTATTTTTTCAATTTGGTTTAGGTTTTTATCATAAACATATAAAACATGTCTAAATAGATTCTGTATATCTTCGGTGGCGCCAATAAATAAATAGCCTTTTATATATGAGATCTTAGCCACGTAATATGGCACTTTCTTTATTTTTATTTCGTTTCCATTTTTATCGTATTTTGCTATGAATTTGTATCCACCTATATAAGCGTTACCTTCTTCGTCAAAACTTATAGCATATGCATCACCAACATCGTCTTTCTTAATAACCTTTATCGGATTCAAATCAAGATCTAGTATTTCAACTTTAAACGATAAGCCTTTACCTTCCTTATAATAAACACCTCCAGCCCATAACTGTTTAGTTACAGGATTAACCTCAATAGTTGCTACGGTGCCGTTTCCTAAAGATGGTTCTGATGTATATCCCTTAACTAATGTAAGATTCTCGATTCTCCACTTCTCAATTCGCCACAAAAAGTTATTAGCCTTTGTTATTTTCGTACCTCCTATATATACATGATTATCGTAAGCCTGTATTGATGAAGCAATAAAAACATTTTCATAGGATATAAACTTACGTTCAAACGATAATAGGCGTAAGTTCAAATCAAATACCAGCAAATCCCATGGATAACCAATCACATAAAGCTTATTATTAGTTACAACACAATCAAACAATTTGGAAAATCCTTTTGACGTCCAAGCTTTAACTAGGGAGCCATTTGACTTGAACCTCATCTCAATTCTGGCATCACTTCTAGCAACACTTTGATCTTGCTCCCCAACAACATATATATAATCTCCAGCCTCGCAAACCGCATTAGCAATATCATTAGAATCTGTTGGATTGCTGTGGATCCTCCAATTGACTTTTATAGTCAAGTCTTGAGATTCAGCAATTGGAAAGTAGTGTGATAGTAGTATCGAAAATAACAAGAATACTAATAATATTGGTGAGATAAATTTGTAAGTATTCATATTATAAAATTAGAAAAAAATATAATAAATTTTCCCTTAGTTGCTCCCATATTTTAATTTCATAATTAAGTAATGTTAGATCAAATTCAATGATTTTTATTAAGGTATAAAGGTGTGGGGGAGAATACATATTTTTATGTAGGTAGTCATATCTAAAAGAGAAAAGAAAATCAGGTATGACTGTTCCAATAATCGCTGAAATTGCACCTATGATAATTTGCTGCAAAAGCGAAAACCCAGCAGTGAATATTGCACTAATCACTGTAAGAGCTACGCCTATCAATATACTTGCGAGATATTGTTCATTTTTCATACTATTTTTTAATTGATCTTTTCTAAGAGCTTTAGTTTCATTTAGACCTAACGCAAGACTTGTTGCTATCGTGAGTATACTTCCTAACATCGCAACCAAAATATATCTATAATCACCGGTGTAAAATAATGCGCCATAAAGGTAAGCAGGTGAAGCAAAATAAATAGCAGTATCACAATATGCAGGGTCAGGTGGAGGAAAATAAGCTGTAATGCAAGGTGAAGGGAAAGCCAATACCGGCTCATACACAGGATCTAAAACTAAATCCACATAATCTTTCATAATAGATTTAAGGTTTAGTTTTGTTGGAACATTTAAGTGCCAATCTCTTTTATATTTCGCTCTATACTTAAAGTTATCCCCCACTATCCTCATTAAATTCTCGTCGTTAATTAAATCTGGATTGTTCAGATCTTTTTCTAATACTTTATCATATATTTTGATAAAGACTGCATTCCGATTCGTACGATTATCTGAATCCATGATGTAGTTAAAGCTCCATTCGTCCATTGTAGTTCTTGTATGATTAGGTCCTATCTTCAATTTGAAATCGATAAGTATAGAGGGTAGCACACCTTTCCTAAGTTTTATTGGATTCACAAGAGCTATATATTTAATTATCTTGAGAGGAACCCCCACAATATCCTCCCCACCTTCCCATTCTTTAACATCTGCAAATTTCAAAATATAATTTTTATCTTCTAAAATCTTAGTAACGTTAGTAAGTATAGATACCCGTTTACCTATGATTGTGGTTATCGATAAAGATATATTCTTACCAGAAATAGACATGCCTCCTCCTGGAGGTATATATGTTCCAATAAGATGGGTTTTAATATTCAAAACGCCAAATTTAATATAGGGAGGAAAGCCTATAATTGGACAGAAATCACTTCCTGAATGCACCACGAATGTACCCTCCCATATATAATCATCGAGGTGGGCATAAAACATTCCGGATGTTTTTGGCTTGTATCCTGCATGCACCTTCATTGACACATTCAATTTCTTATCAGGCATAAGTTTACCGTCACCATCAAAGATCTCCACCTTAATAGCAAGACTAAAAGCTTTGATCTCTGTAATAGTTATTGATATGTATGGAAGTTTAGACATGCCGACATCAGGCTTATAAAGATTTGCCCGTTGTCCAATAGAGCCAACATAGCCTATTTTTGGCACATTGCCAGTATTACCTTGAGAAGAACTTTGAGTTAAATTAATAAGTTTGGGTATGCTTCCCAAACTTGGTATATCAGGAGACCATACCCAAAATGTAACATTTCCATCTTTAATATCATATTTAGAAGCATCAAACTTAAACATAACATCACCATTAACAGAACTATTTTTACCCATTAAATAATAATAACTAGATTGGTTGAAGCCAAAATGAATGTTGTTAACAGATAATTTCTCGAAGGTTACAAAATCTCTCACCGTAGCTTTAAGCTTATAAATTCCGCTACCAGTGTAGCTCTTAGTATATGTCCATTTACCATCTACATACTTATACAGCTCTATTTCAAATCTCAGCACCTTCATTACTGTTTTAAAAGCTACTGCACTACTAGAATTGGGAACATAATATGTATCGTTGTTATAATTATAATAGTCATCTAAAACATCTAAAACTACATAATACAAGTAGTCCTTGCTTGGATCATCACCTACAGTAAAAGTATAGCTAGCATATCCTGAGCTATTTGTAGTCAAAGTAACCCTATCTATTATTTGCTCTATTCCAAGCCAAGTTGTTATGTTTTGTAAGCTTGAAGATGAAGACGATGATCCTGAATTCATTATTATTAATGGTAATCTGGGCTCAGGAAGACCTCTAGGCAACTCAAAGCGTCCAATTCCTAAACCAGATGGTCTTTCATCGTAAATTCTTGCGCTTTGTCCTGTTTGTTGACTTGATTGACTAGTATTAAAAGCTTTAACTTCCTTAATTATTTCATATCTTATCAATGTAGCATTTACTTTATAATTAGCCAAAGCTACTTTGTTATTATCACTCTTCTTTATTCCAAATACTTGGAACATAACACTTATTTGCTGACCTTTTGTAACATTGTTAACATAATTGCTATGACTTGTAATGTTAGCCAGCGAAGAAACAAAGCCATAGTAAACAGTAGTTATTTTTGATGAGCTACCATTATAATATATGCTCGTTTCTATGCTTTTTACCGATATTTCTATTTTGCCTATGCTTGTAGCATTCCATATAAAGGAAACATATCCATTATCATTTGTATAATCAACAACATAATATTGATATGAAGTCTTGGGATTGTATATCTTAAGGTGAGTTTGCATGTTTTTAACAGCTAAGCCAAAAACATCCCTAACCTGCACTGTAACGTTAACCAGTTCATTCTTCCAATAAGAGAATTTGTTCGTTGTTATAATTATATTAACAGGTCTCTTCTCAACATAGAATTCTGTTGAAGTTCTCATCATTATACCCAACTGGTTATCCATTGAAATAGGTATTGTAGCTGTCAAATTATTTTCATCATTAAGTGAAAAGATCATCAAGACTCTCTTTTCTACATAGGTTTCATTAAATGAATATCCTACATGGAATAGAGGCAATGAATCGCTAAGAGGATTTCCAGAGTTTGCTACAGTTATTGAATCTACATAATAATAGAACCATACAAAGAATGTGCCTGTGCTGTTTATTATCATTTTTCTAGCAAAAGATGGAACATAAGCATATCCATTTTTATCCGTTTTAACTACCAATGTGTTATAATTGTTCTTGAAGGTTATTGTTACGTTAGCCAAAGCATTGGTACCACTACTATTTAAAAGCCTAACAACGCTTGCGCTACGTTCCAAAGTAGTTAGATCAAATTGCTGGCTTCCTGTTATGTTTTGTCCATAAAATCTAATGTATGTTTTAGCAGTAATGCTTCCTCCCATGAAAAGCTTACCATTTATGTTACCTTTTAGACTGGCATAGAAAGTACCGTTAACATATACTGATTGATATTCCATGTCATATTTATTTTTAGGAATTCTTTTAGTATTATAAACAGGATTTACTGTAATATGATAGAAGCTTAGGGCTTCATTAGAGGAATCATTAATATGGTAAATATTAACAATTGTATAATTCCTATTAATTTGTAATGTATAAGGCTTTTGTTCCAAGAAGTCCCACGAAGGATATATTCCATAATTAATACTTAATGGATTTGAAGGATTATTTTCTACACTCATGTTATAAGGAAGCCAGTCATCATTGAACTTACCTGAAACATTATATCTACTTGTAAAAACAAAATCGTTTCCTGTTTTGATAAGATATTCGGTCATGGGCAGATCAACAGTATAAGTAAAGTTATATCCATCTATATCTTGACCTCCTTTAAAAGTGCTAGCTAAATAAGTTGCTATGGGATCCTTTGCTTCATAGAAGGCTCGCATTTTGTAGAGCCCGATGTAAACAAAGAAATACTTGCCTACGTAGAAGATCTCAGGAACAAGATATTTAGTTTCTGCCTTAGCTCTGAGAACAGTAACGTTAGCTTCAGCTTTAGCTATAGCTTGTCCGCTTGTTACGTTGTATAAAATAGCTATTATCTTCCTGTTTCCAATAGCATCTGACCTCCAGCTTCCATAGGCTGCTGGAAGCACTGGAACCTTGGCTAACATATCCTTATGAATTGGAGGAGGATAGCCTAAAACATTTGTTGGATAGTATTCAAAGGTAACATTTGAAGGAGGTCTAACTCTTCCAGGAGCGAATATTTTATTCGTTAAATTATGGGTAATTCTAATTAATTCTACAGCATAGTTGGATAGCATTATCGTATTGCCTATTTCGTTTTCCTTTCTTATTTGATCAACATAAAAGTATATTCTGTAAGTTGAGTTTATGCTTAAGGTTTTATTATATAAGGCTATAAAGTACGTGTTCATCAATGGATAAGTTACCTTAGTAGCATATATCTTGAAGTTAGGATCACTCGGAACATTTTGCCAGTTGGGCTGAACTAAATATGGAATTGTTCCTGTGCTTGCGAAAGGTGAAGTGACAGAAACTTTCAATTCAGCTGCTTTATATAGAGGATCTCCTAAAAATGTTACTATATATTTAATTACACTAGTTCCACTGTAACCTTCTACGTTGTTAAAGACCACTTTTCCTTCAGAATTTGTATAATCAAATCTTAAGTTTTGATGCTGAGGTCCGCGATATTCTCTATTATCTTTCATTAAAATTATCATTCTATCTTCTAAAGGCTTTCCCGTCTTTGTATCCTTAAGGGTTACTTCTATTTTAAAGTTATTGTATTGAACAGGCGTCATTGAGACGTTCATAAAAACTTCTCTTGGTTCAATAATTATAGTAGTTCTATTAATACTTCCAGCTATAGTTGAATTTCCAGCAAAAGAAACAACAACTCTGTATTTACCTGGTACAGCATCGAATAGCATAGAAGCATTAAATCTTCCTAGAATATCTGTGATCGTCGAGCCTAAGTAATACCAAGGAGAACCAAAGCCTTCATCCTTTTGAACAAAAATATCCAAAACAGCACTGGCTATTCTAGCACCTTCTTCAGTTAATAGAGAACCAATTAAAATGAGCCTGTTAGAGCTATAATCATAACTTGTTGAGTTCAATCTAGTTTTAGAACCAGAAGAAGAAACCTCTAAAGCTCGGATTTTACGGTCAGATACAGTTATTAAAGGTAAAGGATTCTTTTCTACTATAACTTCTAAGTTATACTTTCCTGGTTTAAATACTGAAGGATCTAAATTTATTTTTTCATAATAAAGATCGTTATAAATTTTATTGGCCTTTTTATTTTCTTGTGAATAAATTAATTTACCCCAGCTATCATAAACATTTATAATTATTTTGTCAAAGGAATTAGATGTAAAGAAAAGAAAGAGAGAAGAATTTGGAGAGAAGAATTTAACAGAACCATTTTCACCTATTAAGAATATATCTTTAATAAGAGAGTTATTATTGAGCAAATTCAAACCAAGTTCGGAATATATGGAAAGCACAAATATTGACATTGCCAGGATTGCAATGAGCTTATATGCTCTCTCTCTCTCTTTAATATACGAAAACTAGTCATACTATTACAACTATTTAGTAATTTATAAATTTTTCGGTAAAAACCAATAGATATAAACTTTTTACTAGAATTTAGAAGCGATGAATATCTATCTAAGCTTTTTAATCTTCTATTTAAAAACTATTTAAACTAAAAAGATTAGTTTCATTTTCAAACTGCTCCTTTTATTATGTTCTTATCTTTGTAATACTAAATCTATGCAAAAAGGTTTTGGTAATAAACTTAGTTTTTTAAAATCAATACTTTAAATATAAAATTCCTTTAATTAGTTCTTATCAAGATAATTAAATTCTTCAATTATTTCAGAATAAATTCCTACGAAAAATCTTTTTTAAATCTTCCTCTATTAATAACAAAGTCTCTATCATTAATGCAAAGATCAAAATAAGTATCCCTCAGTAAAAGAAAACATAAATGATACGTTGATTTTCTTCAGGATATTAAATTACTTATAAAATTTGAAAATTTTTAATTTAAAGCTCAAAGTAATACTTTAAATATTTAGCTTAAAATATATTATACAGATGGAAAGAGATCTAAGAAGCGAATTTATAAGGCTATTGAAAGAAGATGAAAGATTTCGTTACGAAGTATTAGGCTTATTAGGTTTAAGAGAGATTGTAGACGAATTAAGGAAGCTTAGGAGAGATTTTAACAGGTATATTAAGTTAAGCGAAGAAAGATGGAAGAAGAATGAAGAAAGATGGGAAGAAAATGAGAAAAGATGGGAAATAAACGCCAGATTATGGGAAGAAAACTTTAAGAGATGGGAAGAAAATGAGAAAAGATGGAAAGAGAATGAGAAACGCTGGGAAGAAAACGATAAAAGATGGGAATTGAATTTCAAGCTATGGGAAGAAAACTTTAAACGTTGGGAAGAAAATGAAAAAAGGTGGCAGGAAAATGCTAGACTATGGGAAGAGAATTTTAAGCGTTGGGAAGAAAATAATAGAAGATGGGAAGAGAATGAGAAAAGATGGGAAATAAACGCCAGATTATGGGAAGAAAACTTTAAGAGATGGGAAGAAAATGAGAAAAGATGGAAAGAGAATGAGAAACGCTGGGAAGAAAACGATAAAAGATGGGAATTGAATTTCAAGCTATGGGAAGAAAACTTTAAACGTTGGGAAGAAGCGGATAAGAAGTTTAAATGGCTTATGAATGCCCTTACAGAACTTCGTGATGCAGTTGGAGGGGGCTTCGAATATTACACGAGTAGGGTTGTTAAATTGATAATGAAAGAAAGAGGAATAGATTGTGATGTTAGAGCAAATGTAACATTGCCTATTGACGGATATAAAGAAGTTGATATATTTTGCGATGAACCATTGATCGTTGGTGAAGTGACAGTATCACTACGTAGCATTGAAGAAGCTAAGAATCAATTGGAAAAGCTAAATATTGGAGTAGCAGCAGCAGAAAAGCTTACAAATAAAAAAGTTTATTTGAAAGTTTTAGCAGTAGAGTTTGCTAAAGAAGAAGTTGCTAACTTTTTAAAGGAAATAAGCGAGAAAGAAGGAATCTATTTAATATTGGGAAGAGAGATTGATATATTTTAAGCTATTTTTCTAGATTTAAAATACCTTCATAATTAACTTTTGTAAAAATTTATCAATTCAATTTATAATAAGAATTACTTTTCTATTTTTTAAGATTGATTTGGATTTTAAAAAAGAAACAATATCAGGAGATAATTATGGATCTTGTTTAAATTATTTAGAATTATAAATGTTAATTTGATGGCCGCCGACGGCCATCAAAAATTAAAAGATGTTTTATTTTAATTGAATAGTTTGTAATTCAAAAAAATTAATTTATAATTTAATATATAAAAATAATGTGAAATTTCATAGAAAATACTTTATCAGAATAAATGAAGATGTAGATGTACCTTTGATTGGTTGCATAGCTTTTGGTGTAATTGACCGAGGGGCAAATGTAGTTGAGCTGAGATCAAATACTTATTGTCCTTTAAACTGTATATTTTGTTCAACTGATGCAGGACCTTATTCTTGTCACAGGCAAAGTGAATATAGGGTTAATAGGGAATTGTTGGTTTCTTATGCGAAAGAAATGGTTAAATTAAAAGGAAAAGATGTGGAGTTCCATTTAGATAGTGTTGGAGAACCGCTTGCCTATGATGAGTTACCAGAGCTAATTCATGATCTAAAATCGATTGACGGAGTTAAAGTTGTGAGTCTTCAAACGCATGGAGCTCTACTTTCTTACAAACTTGCTGAAAAGTTAGCTGCAGCAGGACTGGATAGAATAAATCTCAGCATAGATACAACTGACCCTGAAAAAGCAAAATTTTTGCAAGGAATGCCATGGTATGATGTAAGAAAAGTAATGGAAGTAACTGAATGGATAGTTAAAAATACAAACATAGATGTTCTGCTTGCACCTCTCTTGCTACCTGGAGTAAATGAAAAAGATATTGAAGATGTTATTGAATGGGGTAAAAAGATAGGTGTAGGAAAAAGATTTCCAGGATATGGAATACAGTTATTTTTAAGGCATAAGCATGGTAGAAATCCAAAGAATTTAAAAAAGATGAATTTTGCAGAATTCAAGGAGTTATTAAGATATTGGGAGAAAAAACATGGAGTCAAGTTAATATATAGCGATGAAGATTTCGGTATCCATAAAGCGCCTAGCTTACCTATTTTATTTGAAAAAAATGAAAAAGTAAGAGTAAAGATTGTAGCTCCTGGTTGGCTTAAGAATGAGTGGCTTGCAGTACCTTTGGGCAGATTCGAAGGAAGCAGAGTAATAACAGTAATAGCTGAGAAATTAGATATAGGCGTAAAAATTCCTGTTAGAATAATAGAGAATAAGCATAATATTTATCTAGCTAGACCTGTTTGGCAATAAATTTAAATATTTAAGGCTTTTTCAAAATTCTAATTACTTCCTTCCATATCGGATCCTCAAGACTTGGAAGTGTAGGCAAAGGATAAAAAGATATTCTGTCAAGAATTCCTTCATATCTTTTCTTTAATTCATAAGATGCTTCTATCATTGTTCCTACCACAGCGAATTTTTCTAAGATCTCATCATTGATCAAAGAGCGCATTTCATTCCATTTACCTTGCCTTGCATATTCAGATAATTTCTTAGCTTCTTCAATTAAACCATGTATTTCAAATACAGGTCTATAAGTAGGAGTCGAAGCATAAAAAGCTATTGCGTCTTTAACAAATTCCTTTGATTTATCTATATCTTCTTTATTTTTACCTGTTGCTACAAATACGCTGCAAGATAATTGAATTTCTGACCTGCTTCTTCCTGATTTCTTTAATCCTTTTTCAATGTTTGGCAACACTATTTTGCGTAAATATTCTATTGAATGTAAAGGATGAACATGCAAGCCATCACATAGCTCACCTGCAACTTTGCACATTATAGGATTTACACCTGCAATAAAAATTGGTATTCTAGGATAAGCTATAGGTCCAGGATTGAAGAAAGGAGTCATAAGATCTAATTTATAATATTCTCCTTTGAAGTTCAAAGGTTTATTGTATTGCCAGCAGTCCCAAATAGCCTTTAAAGCAAGAATGTATTCTCTCATTCTAGGCGCTGGAGGCTTCCATTCAATGCTAAATCTTCTTTCTATATGTGCTTTAATCTGTGAACCCAATCCAAGAATTAGTCTACCTCTAGAAAAACTTTGCAGATCCCATGAAGTATAAGCTAATGTCATAGGGCTTCTTGTAAAAGCTAAGGCTATACTCGTTCCTATTTTAATATTTTTTGTATGCTCTGCAATTAGCATTAATCTTAGAAAGGGATCATGCTTTATTTCGCTGATCCAAATACAATCAAAACCTAAATTTTCAGCAACCTTACCAAGCTTGATCATTTCTTCAATGTTCTCATCGAAACCTGTTATATTGAAATCGAAAAACATATTTTATATTATTTTTTCATAATTTTAATTTTTAAAAGAAATGACGACCCCCTTCTTAGGAAGAGGAGTTTCGATTGTTTAACGTAGAAAAGTTCAATAATTTCTTAATTATTGTTTAACAAGATTTTCTTGTAAAATAAATTCATATAAGGATTAATATGTTTATAAAAAATTTAAGAATATATTATTTGAAGATATAAAAAATTAATTTTTTAACAACAGCTAAAGAATTGTGCCCACCAACTTATAGGGCTAGGATTCCTTTCTATACTAAGGAAAGCGTCAACTGCTACATAGGGACTTGCATCCCAATGAGTAGTAACAAAGTTAGTGCATATTCCTTCACGGTATTTTCCATAAGCTCTAACAATTGCAGAAATTGTCCCCTCACCCTCTTTTGAATGGGTAAAAGTACATCTATAAGTATACCAGCCTACCCAATCATAGGATAAATCATCTACTTTCTCTACCCTGATTCCAGGTATAATGTAAAATTTCCCTTTAGCAGAGGTTTTACTCATTAACGTCCAATCGTTTTCAAAGAAAGCATATACTTTAGCTACTTGTTCTGCTATTATAACTACATAACCGTTTTTATCACATCCATTAGTTAATGGACATGGCGGAGGCGTTCCTCCACCACGTGGCCTGCATATCCATTCTTCTATGTACGAATTGACCTCATAAGTATATTTTCTGTAAATTTCTTCGAATTTCATTTGTTTACCATTCACATTTCCTTCATAAATTACAGTGGAATTTTCATAACGATCAAGCAACGTAATAGACATGTTTGAGTGTTTCAATATTTCAAGCTGACCATTATTGATAATCCAAATTACATCAATTAAATTAGGCATTTCAAAGGAGTCATTTGGCAACATTTCAGTTTCAAAAATGGAATAGTTGTAGTTTTTACCTATTTCAGCAAGATTGTATGTAAATACATGAATTAAAGTTTGCAAACCGAGGCTTGACTTTATTCTTTGAATAATACTTTCATCTAAATTATAATAAGGTAATACACAATCGAAACTGTTACCTAAATATGTAACTTTCTTTATCTCTGAATACTCTTCTACTACAGCAACAATTGGAGGTTTACTTAACCAGAAAGGTAAAACAAAACTTGAAGAAATAACAACAGCAACTAATGCTAATAAAATAGGCAATTTAAGAGTAGCTTTTTTGTTTAATATTATTTTTTTCGGGGGAGCATTTAAATTTTTATTGGACATGGTCTCTCCTAATATTATTTTCTTCGGGGGAGCATTTAAATTTTTATTGGACATGGTCTCTCCTAATATTATTTTCTTCGAGGGGGTATTTAAAAAGCTTTAAAATTATTCAAAGAATTTTAATAATTTATAAACTACTATTTACACAAAGCGTTAAGAGACCAAAGAAAATTTATTCTTCACAAATTTTTATAGCTAAGCAAATCTTATCTA
>JAVVGB010000016.1:0-21555 GCA_032249315.1 Thermoproteota archaeon | reverse complement strand
ATTACTTTTAATTTAGTATTTTCTAAAAAATTTAAGATTTCATTGTTAAATACTTGCAAACTATATTTATTGATCAATTCTATTAATCTTCTTTCACCTAGCATGTTAGATGATATCTGAGCAAAAAGATCTCCAGCAAATATATCATAAGTTCTTATTCTAAATTTTATTGCTTTTAATATTTCTTTACATAATTTATTTTTTCTCATAATTTTTACAGGCTCGATAACAATTCCTTCTTCGTAAAGGCTTCTACAATTCCAATTTATTCCCCCAGCATAAATTCCTCCTATATCAACATGATGGGCTTTATTTGCAACAAAAAATAATAGTTCATTGGAATAAAATACTGGTCTAATAACAGTAACATCATTTAAATGAGTTCCAATAATATAAGGATCGTTAACTATGAACATGTCTCCTTCTTCAATTTTTATATCATTTTTGTTAAGGTAATCAATAAAATTCTTTAAACCTACATAAAATGAACCTAAATGTACTGGTAAATGTTCAGCTTGTGCTAAAATTTTACCTTCCTTATCAGCAATTATGCAACTATGATCTGCTCTTTCCTTAATATTATGAGAGTAAGAAGATTTCCTTAAAGAAATTCCCATTTCTTCAACAATAGATATCAAAGAATAGCCTAATATTTCAGAGATTACTTTCATTTTTTAATTCTAAGATTTAAATATTCATCAACGAAACAAATCCAATTTGGAGGTATAACGACTGTAGAATCATATTGTTCAATTATAGCAGGACCTTCGATCTCATAACCTGCTTTTAAATCTTCTCTCCAATATATTTTTGTTTTTACAAAGTTCTCATTAAAGTACACTTCTCTTACATCTTTTTCTTTTGCTTTCTCATAACTTAATTCATATTTTTTAAGCGTTGGTTTATCTCTGATTCCAATTAAGTACAATCTAATATTCACAATTTCAACAGGTGCTTCATAGCTCCAACCATAAATTTCTTTATGTTTTTTGTAAAAAGCATTTTTAACATTTTCAAAAAACTTTTCATCTATATTTTCTATAGGAATTAATAGCTCATAGGACTGTTTATAATATCTTACATCTAAATATTTTTGAAAAATAATTTCTTTTAATTCTTCATTTTTAATATCTATTTTAGCTAAATTTTCTAATTCTTTAAATTTTTTGTCAATTTCATCTACTTTTAAATCTTCCAATTTTTTAATTATATTAGATGAATAAACATATTTTATGTCTGAGAAAAGTAAAGAAAAAGAAGAAAATAGTCCAGGATATCTTGGTATGATTATGTTTTCTATTCCAAGTTCTTCGCATATTTCACAAGCATGCATAGGGCCGGCTCCTCCGTAAGCTATTAAAGTTAATTTAGGAGATTCAATTCCTCTTTCTACCGCAATAATCTTAATAGCTTTTCCCATTTTAAAATTTATTAATTTTATAGCAGAATAAGCAGTTTCTTCGATGCTTAATCCCAAATTTTTACTTAACTTTTCAAAAGCCTTAATAGATCTTTCTTTATAAACGATCATATTTCCACCCAATAGTTTTTCGCTAAGTCTTCCTAAAATTAAATTAGCATCTGTTATTGTTGGTATCAAACTTTTACCATAACAAGCAGGTCCTGGATCCGCACCTGCACTTAAAGGCCCTACTTTAAGAGAATTTGTTTCATCTATCCAAACGATAGTTCCTCCGCCTGCACTAACTTCAACAATATCTATAAAAGGAATCTTTATAGGATAACCTGTTCCTTTTAAAGAACGTCCTCCTATTCTTCTTGAATCAAATTCATATTCCGTAGTTATAAAAGGAGAAAAATTTTGGATTAAAGAACTCTTAGCTGTTGTGCCTCCCATATCAAAAGAAACAACATTATCAAGATTGTAAATTTTTGATAAATATAAAGAACCTAATATGCCTGCAATCGGTCCTGATTCAATAGTATAAACAGGTTTCATGGAAACTTTATCATAACTTAACAATCCTCCTATTGAACCCATAACATAAAACTTTTTAATTTTTCTTTTTTTAGCTTCTTCCAATAATTTATCCATATGAGAGCTCATAACTGGCATTAATATAGCATTTAATACAGTAGTGGAAAATCTTTCATATTCTCCTATTTCTGGACAGACTTCATATGAAGTTACTATATAAATATTATAGGGAATTAACTTTTTAAGTAGCTCTTTTGTTTTAAACTCGTTAAAAGGATTAACATAAGAATTAATATAACAAATAGCAACACTTTCTATTTTATTTTGAATTATTATTTTTGCTATCTCTTCAATTTCTTTCTCATCTACTTCTTTAATTATTTTTCCTTTTGAATCTACTCTTTCGTTTACTTCAAACCTATATCTTCTTTCTACCAAAGGTTTCTTTTTCTCAAAGAATAAATTGTACAACTCGGGTCTATTTTGTCTTCCTATTTCTATAACATCTCTAAATCCTTTTGTTGTTATTAAACAAACTTTAGGCATCGCTATACCCAGTTGTCCTAAAAGTAAATTTGAAGCTATTGTAGATACATAGATTAATTCTTTAACATTAAAATCGGTTTTTAATAAATTTAAAAAATTTGAAATTATATTTTCTAGACTCTTTGTTTCTGTAGGAAGTTTAAACGTAATAATATCATCATTAAATAACATAACATAATCAGTAAAGGTACCTCCAACATCTATACATAAGGTAGCCCTATTAACCATATTCCTTTTATCATTTTAACATCCTAAATTTTTAATATTGACAAATATTAAAAAGATAACGAAAAGTTTATATCAATGATAAACTATTATTTTTTTACATTATGGTTCGAATTGTTTTAACAAGTGATAAAACATTAACTGGAGAATTTCATCATATTCCCTTACTTGATTTCTTTAGTTGCGCTCCAGTTGAAAAAACACCTAAGTTCTTATATGATTTTCTTACAGGTCAACTACCTACTTATAATGGTTTATTAATAAGAGCTCCATATCCTTTAAGAAAAATAGAAGCTGGATTATTAAGAGGATATAAACCAAACGAGATTGCAGTTGTTCATCCTGATCATATTCATAAGTTCATAAATGAAGATACAAAAATTGTAGGAATAAATTCGATGGATCCTTTGGGTTTAGGGCCAGTATCGATGATGTTTACTTATGGAGGATATTATACTGCTTATACAAAATATTATTTTCTTAAACTTGTTAGAACTGTAGCACAAATAAGGAGAAAAAGAAATTTAAAATTTAAAATTGTAGTGGGCGGAAGTGGGGCTTGGCAACTTGATGTTAAGAGGAATTATTTAGATGAACTTCAAATTGATCATTTAATAATGGGTGAAATCGATCATTTATTGCCTGATTTGTTCCTTAAAATAGAGAAGGAAGATATATATTATTACACTACAAATGGAGGCAACATTGTTTCTGAAATACTTTCATTAGATAAATCACTAAATAGAATAATAAAATCTAGAGGCCATCCTGAAATATATCAAATACCTACTATACTTCGTCCAGCTACTCATGGTTTTGTAGAAGCTATGAGGGGATGCGGAAGGAATTGTCATTTTTGTGAGCCAAATCTAAGGGTTGGAAGATATATGCCTATTGAGAAAATAAAAAAAGAAGTGTTGGTAAATGTAAGATTGGGAGGATACGGTAGCGTTTGGTTACATAGCGAAGATATATTTCTATACGAAGTAGAGGATAAAAAATATTTCTATCCCAATAGAGATGCATTGATAGCTTTGTTTAAATCAATAATGGATATAAAAGGAGTTGAGCATATGAATCCTACACACGGTACCGTTTCAGCTGCAGCAGCAGATCCTGATTTAATAAAAGACTTATCTAAAATACTTAGAGCTAATTCAAGAAATTGGATCGGAATTCAATGCGGCTTAGAAACAGGCTCAAATAGAATTTTTAGTAACTATATGCCATTAAAGGCTAAACCTTTTGATGCAGATGAATGGCAAGAAGTAATATTGGAAGGTAATGCAGTATTAAATGATAACTATTGGTTCCCAGCATATACTTTAATAATTGGTTTACCTGGAGAAACTGAGGAAGATTGCTGGGATACAGTTAGATTTATTGATAGAATGGAAAAAGAGTTGCCGAAAAAAGTTGGTAATAAAGCTCATTTTACAGCTACTCCTTTAAGTTTCGTTCCTGTTGGATTACTAAAAGAGAAAAGTTTCTTTAATATAGATGAGCAAGTAAATGAAGGTTCTTTTGCAGTAATATACAGATGTTGGAGACATACATTAATTGAAATATTAAGAGCTTCAAGAGAAGTATTTAACGTAAATCCATTCTTTAAAATATTCATGCAGTTTTTATCCTTTGTTGGGGCTAATACAATCCTAAGGAGTATAGAAAAATGGGGAGAAAAATTAGGCTTTGATGTTGAAAAAGTTAAAAGAATTAGTTGGAATTGATTTTTATGAAATAGTACGAAATTTATTAAAAAGTAGGCGTTATAACATTTTTTAAGCTTAAATTAATCTTTATGAACTCTTTAAATTTATATACTTTACAAAAATTAATTTGTTTATGGTAGAAGCATACGTATTTGTTGTGGTAGAGCCTAATAAGATTGACAAAGTAGGTACAGAAATTAAAAAAATAGAAAACGCTAAATCAGTAAAAGCAGTAACAGGAGAATTTGATTTAGTTGTAGAGCTTGATGCAAAAGATTTCTCAGAATTGTCCAAAACAATCAAAGAAAGAATACTTTCAGTGCCTGGAGTAATAAAAACTTCTACTTCAGTAGTAATAGAAACTTATTAAAATTTTTTATTTTTTATTCAAAAACTGTACTTACAGAAGTATAATCTAGCTGCGATAAACCTTTTTTAAACGCTTCATCATAAACTTGAACTAGACTATCTATAATAGCTGTTTTGCAATTAAACGTTGAGGCTAATTTTTTTGCATATTTTAAATCTTTTAACATTAATTCTAAACTAAATCTAGTAGAAAAGTTTTTATATACTATCCTATTTTCATAATAAGTTAAAATTTGTCCAAAAATTCCTGATTTTAATACATTCAATACTACTTGTAAATCTAGACCTGATTTTTTAGCTATATTTAAAATTTCTCCAAATATGACAGGTGTATTAGCAATTAAAACGTTATTTATTAATTTAAGTTTTGAACCACTTCCTGCAGGCCCTACATAAAATATGTTTTTGCCTATTTTTTGTAATATTGACAAAACATGTTCAAAATCTTCTTTATCACCTCCTACTATTATAGTCAAAGTTGCTTTTTCAGCAGCATCTACACTTCCAATTAATGGAGCATCTAAAAAATGAAATCCTTTTTGTTTAGCTATATTGTAGATTTCTATTGAAACATCTGGTTCAATTGTTGACATATCTATAAAATATGTATCCTTTGAAGCTGAATGAAAAGCACCTTCGGAACCTAAAAGTACTTCTTTTACAGCTTCGGAATTTGAAACTATTGTAAATATAACATTTGAATATTTAGCAAGTTCTTTTGGAGTATCAAAAAACTTTGCTCCTAATTCAATTAGTTCTTTTGCTTTTTCTTTTGTTCTATTATAAACGTTAATATTTCCATATTCTTTAAGTAAGTTTTTTGCAATTCTACTTCCCATTCTGCCAAGCCCTATAAATCCTATATTCATGAAAGATTATTACGAAATAGAATTAATATTTTTGAAAAAGTAATTTTTTAACTTAACTTTTAATTATACTTTTTTAATTTCATAGCTATAAGATATCTCAGTCTTGCCTGAAATTGTTGCAGCTACTGAACAATAAATATCCATTGAAAGCTTTATTGCTTTTTCAGCATCCGCATTTGTGATATCTTCTCCTAAAATCTCATATTTTATTTTTGCTTTTTTCCAATATCTTGGATATTCTTCATTCCTTTCTCCTTCAACATAGACATTTACTTCTTTTATTTTTTTCCTCATTTTAGTTAATATTTCGACAACATCTATTGCTGTACATCCTGCTAAGGAAATTAATAAAAGTTCCATTGGAGAAAATTTATCTTTACCAAGTTCTATGGTGTTTCCTTTAGAATCGTAGCCTATATATCCTTCATTAACTTTCCATGTGACTTTAACACTCATACTTAAGATTTAATTAATATTAAATAAAAACATGAAAATTCAAATTCAATTTTATGAAACAATTTCTTAAATTTATTCCTAAAAATTCAGATTCAGCCTAAAATAAATCCGCAAGAAGAAGTGTAATTCTTTTAAATTTAAAGCTTTTCCTGTCTTAAACTAAAGGTATATCTTTCTTCTTCAATATCCTTTACAAAATGAAAGGGTCTTTGCTTTGATTTTAAAAACCCTGGTGCTCTAAGAATTATAACGTTACCTTCATTCGAGCTTATTTCTATAGCATCGTCCCCTTTTCATTTTTGCAGATAAAGAATTTGCCTTTACCTTTTATTACAAAAATGCAAATCAAATTGATGTATTTAGGATTATCTTGATGAGGAGAAATTCCTATTGAACCTTTGGGATACCTAAGAAGAATCATCGAATTAAAATTTAAGGGAGTTTCGAAAATTTCTTCGCCAACTTTTTTAAATTCATTGATCATAAAATTCTGAAATGTTTCCTTTAATGTATAAAATAAACTCTTATTAGGAAAATTTGTGCATGATTCAACTTCCATTTTTACAACATATTTTTTAGCATTAACTTCCTCTGGCTCTTTTTTATAATTAAAATTTAATGCTTCGTTATAGAGAAGAGTTCTGAAATCATCCCTAAGCAACTTAAACGAAGTAGCACCTATTTCTTTTAGCTCTTGAAAGATTTTATGAATATCAAAATGAGATAAATCAAAGATTTTAATTTTTTCCATGAAATTTATTTCTCAAATCTTTTCTTTATTTCTTCTAATATCTCTTTTAACTCCTTACTTTTGATTTCCTTTTCTGCTGAAACAATAAACTCTCTGAGCTTTTCTTTAGGATAGCCTTTTTCTTTATAATAAAGAGCTTGCAAAGCCATATCTAATCTATCTAGTTCCTTAATTTTCTCTAATCTAAATATTTCATCTAAACTCTTAGGTAAATTCCAATCTTTTGCTACATTTTTAACAATCTCTTCATACACTTTTTTCTCCAGTTCTTTATCTTTTTCCTCTGGAAGCAAATCTCCTATCTTTATCTCAGCAATATCGTGCAAAGATATATTCTTCATTAAATCAGACTTGTTATAGATTATCGAAGCTAAAAGTAACATTCCAAAAGTATGGCTTGCAACACTTTCAGCTTCGTTAATGTTTACTTTAACTATCCAACCTTTTCTCTTTATTTCTTTTAATTTATAAACTTCTAGCAAAAAATCTACAAGATTTTCTATTTTCATTTAAGATTTTCCAATATTTCGTAGAATATATCCCATAATTTTTTAGGAAATCTATTACCGAATTTTTCAAAAAACTTTTTCGCTTCCATAAATTCTTTTATCCATTCATTTTTATCTATTTTAAATAACTCATTAATATCTTCATCTTTAAGATTTAAACCTTCAAAATCAAAATCTTCCTTCCTTGGAATATATCCAATAGGTGTTTTTTCAGCGCCAACTTTTCCTTTTATCCTATCCCATATCCATTTTAAAACTCTAATATTTTCATTAAAACCTGGCCAAATGAATTTACCTTTTTCATTTTTTCTAAACCAATTAACATAGAAAATTCTTGGTTTATGTTTGATTCTTTCACCCATTTCTAGCCAATGAGCAAAATAATCTCCTATATTATAGCCACAGAAAGGCAACATTGCCATAGGGTCATTTCTCAATCTTCCAACTTCACCTTCAGCAGCAGCTGTAGTTTCAACACGCATCATAGCACCAGCTAAAACACCATGTTCCCAGCTAAAAGTTTCAAATACTAAAGGAATAGTTTTACTTCTTCTTCCTCCAAAAAGTATAACAGATACCGGAACACCGTTTGGATCTTCAAAGTAAGGTGAAATATAAGGATATTGCTTTAAATATGTTGTAAATCTTGAATTTGGATGAGCAGCAGGCTTTCCCTTTTTCCACGGTTTACCTTGCCAATCTAATAATTCCTCTGGATATTCTCCAAGACCTTCCCACCAAGGAGTTAAATCTTTAGTTAGCGCAACATTTGTAAATATCGTATTTTTACTTATAGTTTTCATTAAATTTGGTGTTACTTTTTCATTTATACCAACAACTACACCAAAGAAACCATATTCAGGATTTATTGCATAAAGTCTTCCATCATTACCAACATACATCCAAGCTATATCATCACTTATTAACCATATTTTCCAATCTGAATATTTACCTGAAGGAGATAAAGTTGCTAAGTTTGTTTTTCCGCTTGCACTAGGAAATGCTGCAGTAATATATATTATTTCTCCTTCAGGATTTTCCAATCCTATTACAAGCATATGCTCAGCCATCCATTTTTCTTTCCTTGCTTGAAAGCTTGCCAACCTTAATGAATGACATTTTTTACTTAATAAAGAATTTCCTCCATAATTTGAATTTATGCTTATTATTAGCATTTCTTCAGGAAAATGGCATATGTATTTATTTTTAGGATCTAAATTGCCCATAGAATGAATTCCTTTTACAAAATTGTTTGTTTCATTTATTTTTTCCAAAGCTATTTTACCCATCCTTGTTAAGAATCTCAAATTTATTACAACATAAGGACTATCGGTTATTTCAACACCTATTTGTGAATATTTTGATGAAACAGGACCTAAGATGTAAGGTACAACAAACATTTTTCTTCCTCTCATGCAACCTTTTAACAATTTAAACAGCTTACTTTTTGCTTCATTTGGTTCCATCCAATTATTGTTTGGACCAGCTTCTTCTTTCTTTTTAGTACATATATAAGTAGCTTCTTCGGTTCTAGCTACATCAAAAGGAGCACTTCTGTAAAGATAACATCCTGGATATTTTTCTTCGTTTAACTTTATTAAACTTCCTTCCTTTAACAAAATATTAATCAAATAATTAAATTCCTCATCCGAACCATCACAAATTAATATTTCATCAGGTTCGGTAATTTCAGCAACTTCTTTAACCCATTTTATTAATTCTTTATTTAATCCCTTCGCTTCTTCAAGAATTACTGCCATTGAATGAAAAATAAAATTATTTTATATTATATAAATTTTTTTAATTTATATAAGAGATAAACTTATAAGTTCTTTGAAAGAAGAAGAAATTGTATGTCAAAAGTAGAAATACGTTCACCTGATATTTATAGACCTAATTTATCAACTACTAAAATATTGACATTTGGGGATCTAGCAGCTTTTGTTGTAAAACCTGATCTATGTTGCTTATGTGGCGGTTGTGTTGCAGTATGTCCGCCTCAAGTATTAGAAGTAGATGAAAGAAGTTCTGAAGGAGCTCAGTTAATAGGTGTATGTATTTTATGTCAACTTTGTCCATTAGCATGTCCTGTGGTAAATCCTTACGAAGCTCCCATAGATAAACCTCTAGGTGATTACATTGAATATGGTATATATAAAGCTGCTGAACATGAACTTTGGAAAAATGCAACAGATGGTGGTGTTACAACTGCATTATTAGAACATGCTTTTGAAATAGGCTTAATTGATGGTGCAATAGTAGCTACAAAAGATGAAGAATGGTATGCTAAAGCAGTAATTGTAACAGATCCTAAAGAATTAAGGAAATATTCACAAACAATATATTGGCATGTTCCAATGGTAACTCCTTTAAGAACTGCTATAGATAAATTAAGATTAAATAAAATAGCTATTGTAGGAACAGGATGCCAAACTGCAGCTGCAAAATTAACAGAAAGAGTTCCAAAATTTAAAGGAAAAGTAGCTTTAACATTAGGATTATTTTGTTCAAAAACGTGGAGAAGAGAAGAATTCTTTAGAATAGCAAAGGAAAAACTAAACATTGAACCTAAGGATGTTAATAACATTCTTGTAAAAAGGAATGTAATATTTAGGTTGAAAAATGGTGAAGTGAAAAAAATTCATATTGATGAATTAGAAGAAGCTGTTTTTGGCTCATGTTATGTTTGCAGAGATTTTACAGCTGAAGCTAGTGATATATCCTTAGGTGCAAATGGTGCACCGGATGGATGGAATTTTGCAATAATTAGATCTCAAGTTGGAAAACAGTTAATCGAAAGTGCTTTAAGAGCGGGTAAAATAGTAAAAAGCACTGAGAAACCAAAGGTTAAATTTGTTGCAAAAAGAGCAATTGAACAAAAATTTAGAGGGCATTCTTTCCAGCTTAGCAAACTAATGCAGTAATATAATGCAAGAGTTAAAGTTTTTAGAAGAAATATTTGGTTTTGATAAAGTTTATTTAACACCTAAAGGAACTTTGGTTCTTGTTTTATCAAAAAATGGTAAAACAGTATCAAAAGAAATAGAAGATATTCATAGATTTATAGAAAACGTTGATCGTGTAGAGCCTCCTCTTTCAAGTGAACTAATGCTTAATATACTTTATGAAAAAATTATTAAAATTAAAGAAGATATGGAAAAAGAGTTAGATTCAAGCTAATTTTCAAGCTTTAGGAGTTATAAGTTTCAAAAAGAAATAATTTTATGGATGTATTTATTGAACCAGTATATGATATATCAAAAATAGATGAAAATGAAATAAAAATTAAACATATAATTAGAAAATCAAGAGAAGATTGCGATGTAGCAATTTTAGGCGTGCCTTACGATTCTTTAACTTTTGGAAGACCAGGGGCAAGATATGCACCAAAATACATTAGAGAATATCTTTATAGTTTAAATACATATTCGTATTATGAAAATTTAGATTTAGCTTCATTTAAAATATGCGATTTTGGTGATATTAATGTTTCTCATACAGACCATGAATTTACTATTAATCATATATTTAATGCTACTTACGAAATCTACAAAAAATCGAAATTAGCTATATTATTGGGAGGAGATCATAGTATATCATTTCCAAGTTTTTTGTCATTAAAAGAATACATTAAAGAAGGCCCGCTAGGCTTACTAATTTTCGATGCTCATCACGATATAAGAGAAACAAAAGAAAATTATGATACAAGCGGTTCATTCTTAAGAAAAATAATGGACAAAGTTAACAATATAAAAGTCGCACAATTAGGAATAAGGGATTTTTACAATTCTAAATATTATGCTCTTAAAGCAAAGGAGAAAATTAAATTCTACATCGTAGAAGAAATAAGGGAAAGAAATGTAGTAAAAGAAATTAAAGAATTTTTTGAAGATGTGAAATCACTATATATAAGCATAGATTTCGATGTTATTGATGCGCATTACATAAAAGGTGTTAACTCTTTAAGTTTTAATGGATTATATCCTCATGAGGTAATAAATTTACTTTATGAACTTCTAAAAATTAAAAACGTTAAAGTAATTGATATCGTAGAGATAAATCCTATACTTGATGAAGGATATTCTTCAAAATTTGCTGCTTATGTTATATTAAAATGTATGGTATCTTTTTTAAAATATGCTAATAATAATCAATAGCGTAAATAATTTCTTCATGCTTTCTTAATTTTCTAGTTAAGAAAAAAGCTACAATTAATCCTCCTAATAAACCAAAGAGATGAGCAAAAATATTTACACCAGGAAATAATGAAGAAAAAAGGAAAATAATTATAGCATAAGATAATCCTGCAGCGAAACTTCCGCTTAATCTTCCTAGCATAGCATAAGCTCCTATTAAACCAAAAATAGCTCCTGAAGCACCTGCAGAAGGAATAAAATCACCCATAGGTTGAAGATATTTAAGAAGAAATAAAGTAGCTATATTTCCAGAAAATCCTGAGATAAAATATATTAGTAAAAAATTCCTTTTGCCATATCCATTCTCTACCATGTTCCCAAAAATGTAAAGTGCGAGCATGTTAAACGTTAAATGAATTATACCTATATGAATAAACATTGAAGTAAACAACTGCCATACAAAACCATTAATAACGAGATAATTTACTTGGGAAAGAAGGAATTGTAGCCCAGACATGCTTCTTCCTGTAATTATATCTAAAGGAGAAGTTGCATAATAGAGTCTTTTGCCAAAATAAACAGATATAAGATTGTATGTAACTATTATAAAAATAAACACCAAAACATTAGCTAAAATAAGCTTATTTGTATGACTACTTAAAAATCCTCTTCCACTTAACATATTAAATATTCTTAAGGTTATAAAATATAAAAATAATAAGAAATTGCTAACCGTACTAAGTGGTGGTACTGGGTCAAGAAAACTAATAGATGGTTTAGCTAAAGTTATTCCTCAAAGAGAAATAAATGTAATTGTTAATACTGCAGATGATATAGAAATTTACGGATTGCATATAAGTCCTGATGTTGACTCAGTTATGTATACTTTAGCTGGAATTTTTGATGAAGAAAGAGGATGGGGAATAAAAAATGATACTTTTAACTTTCATGAAATGATAACTAAAATTGTTCCTACCTATTCATGGTTTCATATTGGTGATAGGGACTTAGCCATACATGTTTTAAGAACTAATTTATTAAAATCTGGAATGAAATTAACAGAAGTTACAAAGTTCTTATGTGAAAAACTTAACATAGATTGCAAAATAATTCCTATGACAAATGATAAAGTTACTACATACATATTTGATGGCATTAAAAAAAGACATTTTCAAGAATTTTGGGTTTTGCATAGAGGCAATATGCCAATAAAATCAGTCATATTTGAAAATATTGAAAATGCAAACATTTCTAACGAGGCAATAGAAGCAATATTAAAGTCTAAATTAATAATTATTGGACCTAGCAATCCTATTACAAGCATTAATCCAATATTAAGCTTACCTAAAATGCGAAACATAATAATTAGCAGTGAAGCTAAAAAAATTGCTGTAAGTCCCATTGTTAAAGGTTCACCTTTCAGCGGCCCTGCTGCTAAATTAATGGAAAGTTTAGGTTTAGAGGTTAGCGCATATCAAGTAGCAAAACTTTACGAAGATATTATAGATGTTTTTATTGTAGATGAAAAAGAAGACGATGAGAGACTTGAAAAATTAAATATGGAGTTAGTTAAAACTAATATTTCATTAAAAACCCAAGAAGATAGAATAAGATTAGCTAAATTTATCATAGAACATTATTATAAATAATGAGATTAAAAAACAAGGTTATATTGGCTGCGTTAGGAGGGATAACAGATGGAAAATTCTGTAGAAAGGTTGCAGAATTAGGTGCAGGAGCTGTTACCTTAGGAGGAATAGATTTTGATAGAGAAACAATGGAAGCTTCTATGTTAATGGTTAAAAGAGGAAGAAAAGAATTTGTAATAGAGCTGAATAAATTAGAAGAATATATAGAGAATGAGGTAAAGATAATAGAAGGTTTAGCCCCTGTTATAATAAACGCAAGATTTGCTACAGAAGAAGGATTATTAAGAGCAATTGAGATATCTAATAAATATGGAGATATTATTGAATTAAATCTTCATTGTAGACAGCCCGAGATAATTTTAAGGGGAGGGGGGCAATATTTTGCATTTTATCCTGCATTATTATTAGACTGGCTGGAAAAACATTTAGACAAAGTTAATATTCCTTTAATTATCAAATTTAGAGCCAATGTTACTAATGAACTCAGATTAGTTAAATTATTCAAAGAAATTGGGGTAAAAATATTTCATATAGATGCTATGCATCCTTATTTAAATTTACCTGATATAAATGTCATAGAAAGAATAAGGAATCAAAACAAAGATATTACCATAATAGGCGGAAATTCCATTCGTGATATTGACACAGCTAACTTATTTTTAAGGAGAGGTAGCGACTATATATCAATAGGAAGGCTAGCTATAGAAGATGTAAACAAATTAAAAACAATAATAGAACACTTTAATGTGGAGAGAACATGATAAAATGAAAATTAACATCTTAATTCCTATAAAAAAGTTAAATGAGACAAAAAGTAGATTAATAAAATATTTAGATGAAAATTCTCGAATAACCCTTACTTTGTTAATGCTTGAAGATATATTAGAGAGCTGTATTTCATCTCAATCGATAAATAAAATATATCTAGTAAGCTATGATGATTTAAGCGAATTTAAAAAATATAAAGAAATTGAAATTTTGATTAATAAAGAAGAATTAAATAAAGCTTTAGAATTTGCATTAGACTATTTGAGAAAAGAAGAAAACGATGCTACACTAGTAATTCCTTCAGATTTACCTTTAATCGAACCTATAGACATTAGTAATCTGGGAAAACTTATAGAAAACTATGAAATTATATTAGGACCTTCTTGTGACGGAGGCACAAATATTCTAATGCTTAGAAATTATGTTAAAATTAATTTAGAATTTGGCGAAGGAAAAACTAGTTTTTTATTACATTTGAAAAATGCCTTAGATAATAATTATAACGTAACCATTTATAGTAATGAAAGAATATGTTTAGATTTAGATGATATTATTCGGTTTAAATATTTTAAAACTTTAAATTCCAACAAAAAAAGCATTAAATACATAAAAGAATTAGCAAATAATTAAAAAATGAAAAAAGTCGAAATTATAGGAATTGAAGGTTTACCAGAAATTAAAGAAAACGATGACCTTGTAGGACTAATTTTAGACGGAATAAAATCTGAAAATATAGAACTTCAAGATAATGATATTATTGTTATTTCCCAAAAGATAATTTCAAAATGGGAAGGCAAAATAGTTAATTTAAATAATGTTATACCTTCACAAAAAGCCATAATATTATCTAAAATTACTCAAAAAGACCCAAGATTTGTTGAGCTAGTATTAAGAGAATCTAGGAGAATTGTTAAAGCAAAAGCTGGACATTTGATCGTTGAAACTAAACATGGCATTGTTTGCGCAAATGCAGGTATAGATAGATCTAATGTAAAAGGAGGAGAATATGTTACTTTATTACCTGAAGACCCTAATAAAAGTGCAAGAATTATAAGAAATGAAATTGAAAAAAGAACAGGTAAAAAAGTAGGCATAATAATTTCAGATACTTACGGTAGACCTTTAAGAGAAGGCCAAATAAACTTAGCTATAGGAGTCTCTGGAGTTAAAATCTTTAAAGATTATAGAGGAAAAGCTGATAGATCAGGATATATTTTACAAGTAAAAAATATTGCTATAGCTGATGAATTGGCTTCTGCAGCTGAATTAATTATGGGACAAGGAGATGAGGGAATACCTGTTGCAATAATTCGAGGATTAAATATATTAACAAACGAAGATGAAGATGCAAGTAAGTTAAATATGCCATATGAAAAATGGTTATTTAAATAACTTTAATAATATTTTAAAATTAAAAGGATCATACATTTTAATTATAAAAATTAAGAAAAAATTTAAAGCTAATATAGGAAAAATAGGAGAAATTACCTTTAAAAAAGGCTACTATTTATATATAGGCTCTGCAAAGAAAACATATAAATCAAGAATTTTAAGATATTTAAATAAAATAAAAAGAAAACATTGGCATATAGATTATTTAATTATAAATAAAAACATAATTATAATAGGTTTTATTTTATTATTAAACAAAAATGAATGTGATATATCAAATACACTTTATAACAATAAGTTCAAATATATAAATAGATTTGGATGCAGTGATTGCAAATGCAAATCTCATTTATACTATGTTGGAAGAGATCTTAAATCTCTAGCAACCAATATTCATATTCTATCTTAGTTTCTTCATAATGACCAGGATATACTTTAACTTCCTTAGGTAATCTTGCAAGTTTTCTTAAACTTTCCATCATTTTATTTTCATCACTGTAAGGAAAATCTACTCTTCCATAAGTACCAGCAAATAAAGTATCACCTGAAAATAATACTTTTTCATTTTTTTCATAAAAACATACAGAACCAGGTGTATGTCCCGGTGTTTCTATAACAATTAAACTATACTTTCCAAATTTGAATTCTTCTCCATCTTTAAACAAATAATCTGGTTCTTCATATTCTAATTTTTCATCAATATAAGGATAGTCTCTGGAAAAGAATTCCTTAAGTAAATTATAATCTTCATAATGTATCATGACTTTAGAACCGATTAGCTTTTTTACTAAAAAAGCATGTGCAGTATGGTCTATATGTGCATGAGTTAATAAGATTCCTAGGATTTTTATTTCATGAGATTTTACATAGGAAGCCAATTCGTTTGCTCCTAATCCAACATCTATTATATAACCTTCTTTTGTTTCTTTATCATAAACTACGTATACATTGTTATCTAAAGGTGGTACTACAAGTTTAAAGATTTCCATATCAAATAAAATAAGATAAACTATTTAAAATATAACTATTTACTGTAAGAAAAACAAATTATTTTAAATTAATTATTCAATCAATTATTTTATTTAATTAAACTACATTAGTTTTGAAATACAAATGAAAGAATTTTCGCATGAATATTTGGAGAATATAGAAGAAATAATTAACAAATTCAAGAGTGATATTAAAAAAGCAAGAGAGATTCAAACATTCATTGCATCCAAGATTAAAGAAGAAAAATTGATGGATTTTCAAACTGTAGCTGCCTTGGATTGTTCTTATTTTTCTAATAAAATAGTAACCGCAATGATAACCTACGATGTAATTAATCATAAAATAATAGAAGAGAAAGTAAAAATAAATACAGTTAATTTTCCTTATATTCCTACCTTATTATTTTTAAGAGAAGGCCCGCATATGGTTAAATTAATTAAAGAGTCAAAATATCGCGCTGATGTTTATTTAATAGACGGTCATGGTAAACTTCATCCTTATAAAGCAGGTTTGGCATGCTATGTAGGATATTTAATCGAAAAACCCACAGTAGGTGTTGCTAAAAAGAAATTGATAGGAAACATTAAATGGATTAACGAAAATTTAGGAGATGTTACACATGAAAACGAAATTTTAGGAAAGGTAATTAAGGTCTGCAATAAAGATTACTATATTAGCGTAGGAAATTTAATAGATTTAGATTCTTGTATAAAAGTATTTTTTAAATGCATTCAAAATTGTTATCTTTATCCTTTATTAAAAGCCCATGAATTAGCAACAAAAACTGCGAAAAATTTATCAGAAATTATTAAATAACAGCTCTCTTAATACCTTCCACTAAATCGTTGGTATCTATCCCATAAAGCTTTACTTTTCCAAGTTTAATGTATCTTTCTATACAATCTTGAATATATTTATCATCTGCAGGAGCAAATTGCAAGGAAGTTTCAAGTGCATTAAGTGCTTCAGGAGGATAAATGTAAAAATCACCTGTAATATAAACATTCGTAATTAATCCTCTGTTAGATGAAGCTATTACCGTTAAATATCCTTCTTTTGTATTTATAGTTACACTCTTAACATTTCCAGAAAGAAAGCTTCTTACATTTCTATAACCATATATCCACTCACTCATTGTATGTTTTTCAACATGAGACTTTAATAAAAGATTTTCATATGGAGTTAAAGCTGAATTAGTAAAATTAATACTAAAATCCTTTTTAATCTGTGATTTTACTCCTTCTATTAAAGAAGTTTTAGAAAATTCCCCAAGTTCATTTTTGATATTTGTGGTAAAACTAAATATGGAAGGAACATAATTTAATCCAGAGAAAATTCGTTTTCTGTATTCATCATCATTTTCAACATTAATGTAAAAAGTTAAGCATAAGGAATGATTTAGTCTCATTGTATCTACATATCCTAGCATTTTTTTATTGTAAAGCAACTTATAAGGCTCTTCAAAATAAGCCTTTATACCTTGTTCTTCTAAAGCTCTTAAAAAAGAGTTTATTAATTTTCTTCTCATTTCATCCTTTGAAGGTCTTTCATCGAATACAAAAAATTGAATTGCAAATTGTTTATCGGTAAAAAGTAAAGGAGGCCCTCCGGTCAATCTTCTACCAATATTAAAACGCATTTCTCTTAATGCTTGAATGTTTAAAATATATGAAGGGTCATGTTGGATTCCTATTATTACTGCATTAGGATTACATTGAAATACTCTTACAGTATTTAAAGATCTTTCATTTTCTACACTCCTTAAAAGCACTTCTGTAACAGCTAAGTAATAACCGACATCTCCTGTTTCACTAAGAAATCTCCATTTATCCATTGAAAAGACTTTTAAAATGTATTTAAAAAGATTTCTTTTTTATCGTAATCAAAATTTTAATCTTTCAGCTACTCTATCATAAACTTTAATTAAATCTGATAAATCATAGTCTAAATATATTTCAGTTGTTCTTAAACTATTATGACCTAAAATTCTTTGTAAACTCCTTATATCTCCTCCTTCTGTTATAAAGTAGATTGCCATCGTATGTCTAAGTTTATGTGGTGTAATTAAATTAGCATAAGGAATTCCAGATTTTAATGCTCCTTTTTTAATTATTTTCTGAATAGCTCTTGGACCTATATTAAAAACAGGACCGCTTTTTCGATCACCAATAAATTCCTTTAACATTTTTAATGTTTCTGAATCTATAGGAATAATTCTAGGTTTTTTAATTTCATATTTACCATGATCTACAATTTTTATTATTCTTTTATCAAAATCTATATCTTCAATATGTAAATTAGCAACTTCTCCAACACGACATCCAGTTAATAAAATGAACCTAACTAATAATTTATCTCTTACATCTTCAAAAGATTCAATAAATCGTCTAAGGTCTTCTTTTTTAATATATATATTCTTTTGCTCATTTCTTAAAGAAGGCAAAACAACTTTTTTATAATTTTTGGATAAAAATTTTAAATATCTTCTTAAAACTATTGCATAAATTCTTAATGAAGAAACTTTATAACCTTTATTTTCAAGAAAATTAAGAAATTTTATTACATCTATTTCGTTTATTTCAGTTTTATTAACATAATTAAAGAATTTTCTTAGAATAGTTTCGTAAACTTTTTTAGTATTTTTACTTTTACCAACTAAAGTAAAAAGGAATTCTAAAGCTGAATCTGGTAATTCCATTGCAAAAAAACTTAATAGTTATAATTTATAAATATTACCTTCCAATGACAACGTTTAATTTAATTAATTAATCTGATGACTCGAGATTTAATCATATTAAAAACTTTAAATAATTAAAATGTATGTTGAGAAAACTGCAAAAAATAGGTAATACATATTATGTAGCGATCCCTACAAAATGGGTTGAAGAGAATAAACTAAAAAAAGGAGAAGAAATATTACTAACCATTAGGCATGATGGAAATATTTTAATTTATTCTAACAAGCTTCCAGAAGAGAAAACTGTAAACATAAAATTTGATAAGTATATAGATAGAAGAATTCTTAGTTATTATTTACTGGGCTATCATACAATTAATGTTATTTCAGATCAAAAATTTACTGAAGAAGAGAGACAAAAAATTTTAAACACCGCAAAGAATTTAATTGGATTAGAAATCGTTGAAGAAACAATGAATTCTATTACTCTTCATAATTTAATAAACGATGCTTCAATAAATCCTATCAAGCTTTTATTAAGGCTTAATGCAATTACTTCTACAATGTATGTTGAAATTATTAAGGGTTTTTATGAAGAAGATGAAACACTTATTAAACAGGTGATAGATAGAGATAACGAGGTTGATCGATTATATTTCCTTATGGTAAGACAAATAAGAAGCTTATTGCAAAATGAAACTATTCTTAATAAATTAAATTTAACTTATACTGATTGTCTTGATTTAAGAATCGCAGGATTAATACTTGAAAAAATAGGAGATGAGAGTGTAAAAATTGCTGAATATTTATTAAATAATAAAATAGGAAAAGGAACATTGCAAACATTGAAAAAAATTACAGAAGAAATACAAGAAATTCAGGAAAGAGCAATAATTCGTTTCTTAAATAAGAAAAGTGTTGAAGAAATAAAAGAAAGGATAAACTTTCTGTTTTATAGATTAAATTCAATAAAGGATATACCTTCAGAATTTTTATTTAGCTTAAAAAATATTTTAAATTTAATCATTGATATTTGTGATTTAACAATTTATTATTAAAATAATATAAGAGTAAATTTAATTTAATCTATCAAAATATATATAATTATTTTGAAACTGATAATGATAACAAAGAAATAAGTTTTAAAGAGATTTAGAGCCTGATCGTTAAATAATTGGAAATCTTTCTATAATAAATAAATTAGGATAAAAAGTAAGAATTAGTAGCAATAAGATAGAAATTACCATTATAAAATTAGCATCCCCTCTTGAAACAAAAGTTATGTTGCCACCATTCGTTATAGGTAAAGTTCCCAATCGAATTAGATAAACATAATAGTAAACTGAAACTGCGCTCATTATTAATGCAATTAACGCTAAAGCTATACCTAAATTACCTGTAGAGGCAACATAAAGGAAAATTAAAAGCTTAGCCATAAATCCAGCAAAAGGAGGAATACCTGCTAATGAAAGTAAAGATATTGCAAAAGCAGTTGCAGCTAAAGAAGTTTTTTTGTATTTGAATAAACCTCTCAAAGCATCGTAAGGACTATAACTCCCCTCGCCAGTTATCAAATTAGTTATCAAGAAACTAACCGACTTAGCTATACTGTATGTTATTAAATAATATGCTAAATATTGTAAAGCAACTTCTGGAAAAACGAAAACAAGAGCCATATAGCCTGAATGAGCTACTGAAGAATAAGCAAGCAATCTTTTAATATTCCTTTGAACTAAACCAGCGATATTAGGTAAAACCATTGTAGCTACAGCTAAAATACTCATTATATACCTTAACTCAAAGCCTGGAACATGATAAAGCTTGTAAAAAGGTCCTGTTAATAATAAAGCTATAGCAGCTATCCCTATTATTTTTGAAGAAGAAGAAAGATAAGCTGAAATACTCGTAGGAGAACCTTGATAAGTATCTATAGCCCATACATGTAAGGGAAACAATGTAGCTTTTATAGCTAAAGATAAAATAATTAAAATAAAACCTAAAATGATAAAATTAGAAGATTCTTCAATACGAATGAAATTATCTATTTCTATAAATAATGTTGAACCTACTGCACCATAAATTAAAGCAATTCCATATCCAAATAGAAGCGTAGATAAAATTCCAAATACAAAATATTTTACAGTAGCCTCTGCTGCAATTACATCTTTTTTAAATTGAGCTACCAATGCATAAGTAGGAAAAACTGTAGCTTCTAAGGCTACAAATAATATTAACAAGTCTCTCGAAGAAATTACCATAAGACCTGATGCTACTGATAATAAAAGCAAAGGTTGCGCTTCCCTTTTTAACAATTCTTCATGCATGGAAGCTAAGGCTACAATACCACCAATTAAAATAGCTAACCAAATTAATAGAGAAAATTTGTCAATAATTATTGTTGTGGCATTAAACAGAAATAGTTTGTCATAGTAAGAAATGTAAGAAAGGAAATACCAAGTTAACAAAAGAGAAATTAAAAGAGATAAATAAGAGATTGCTTTGGCAACAATGTATTTTTTCCAGATATTTAAAAAAGAAACAATAACTGTTCCGAAAATTAAAACAAA
>JAVVGB010000015.1:0-21672 GCA_032249315.1 Thermoproteota archaeon | reverse complement strand
GTTATGTGACCCAGTAAAGGAAGAATAATGTAATTTGGCGATATTATTATTTTAAGATACTTATTTAAATAACGCTTGTTTATTATTTTATATTTTCCTAATGCTTTGGCTATATTTAAAGCTTGTTTATACTTCTCAGTAACTATTAATTTCACAAATATATTATTTTTATTGCTTTATATTTTATCTAAAAGCTTTCTTTGGTAAGGGAATTTTAAATTTAATGGTCCAACATATTCAGCTTTTGGTCTCATTATTTTGTTATCTTGTAATTGTTCTATGTAATGTGCAATCCATCCAACAACTCTTCCTAAAGCAAACAGTGGAGTATACAAAGGAATATCTAGTTCAATTCCGTAATATAAAGGACCTATCCAAAAATCTATATTAGGAGGTATTTGTCTTTCCCTCCACATAACTTCTTCAAACTTTAACATTATTTTGTACATATTTTCAAGTTCAGGTTTTCTTTCCATTAATTTTAGGAATAATTTTTTAGCTATTGGAACTCTAGGATCAACTTTTTTATATACTCTATGTCCAAAACCCATTATTTTTTCCTTCTTTCTTAATGAGCTTAAAATATATTCTTCAGCTTCCTTTTCATCTTTTATTTTTAAAAGCATTTCAGTTGCTCTTTCATTAGCTCCTCCATGCAAAGGTCCTTTTAGTGCTGCTAATGCTGAAGCTATGGATGAATAAATATCTGTTAATGTCGATGCTGTAACTCTTACAGTAAACGTTGATGCATTGAAATCATGATCCATGTAAAGTATTAAAGTAACATCTAAAATTTTTGAATAAAATGGATCAGGTTCTTTTCCATTTAACATATAGAGAAAGTTTTCAGAATGATTTAGATCATATCTTGGTTCAATAGGCTTTAAATTTTTATATACAATTCTATAAGCATTTGCTGTTAAAGTAGCGAGTTTTGAAATAATTTTTATAGCTTTTATATAGAGCTCTTCCTTTGTTTGAGCATACCATGTTTCATCGTAAGCAGCCAACAATGAAACTCCTATTCTTTGCAGATCAATTGGTACTAAATATTTTCCTCTTAATTTCTCAAATGTTTCATAAATCTCATATGGTACTTCTCTTTCTCTTTTTAATTTTGAAATAAAATCGCTTAATTCTTCTTCATTTGGTATTTTTCCAAACAAAATTAAATAAGCTATTTCTTCAAAGAAAGAATTTTCTGCAACGTCTTGTATTGAATAACCTCTATATATTAAATATCCTTCTGGATCACTTACAGATATTGTAGTTTTATCTACAATTACGTTTTCCAAACCTTTAGGTACTTTTATATATTGTATAGCTTCGCTCATCAAATATGTTTTAAAAATTTAATTATTTATTTTTGTTGTAAGTATATTTAGCTACTTTCATATCCAAATCTATATATGAATAATAATCAATTAGGTCATAGAATTCTTTTCTTGACATCATTTTATCTAAAAAATACTTTTGTGTTCCTTTTTCCTTTATTTCTTTTAATACTTCTTTCATAGCATATAAAGAAACTCTTAAAAGTGTTACTGGAAATAGAACAATTTTATATCCAGATTCTTTAAATTCCTCAACGGTTATATAAGGAGTTTTTCCAAATTCTGTCATGTTTGCTACCAAAGGAACCTTTATATTTTTTGCAAATTCTTTAAATTCTTCTAAGCTTTCCAATGCTTCTGGAAAGATCATATCTGCTCCTGCTTCAACATAAATTTTAGCCCTTTCTATAGCTCTTTCCAATCCTTCAACAGTTCTTGCATCGGTTCTTGCAATTATTAAAAAATCTTCGCTTTTTCTTGCTTCAATAGCCATTCTAATTTTTTTTACCATATCTTCTTCTTTAACTAAAATTTTTCCTTCTAAATGACCACATTTTTTAGGCATAACTTGATCTTCTATTTGTATAGCTGAAGCACCTGCTTTTTCTAATTCTTTTACTGTTCTATAAACGTTTATTGTTTCTCCAAAACCTGTATCAGCATCTACTATTAAAGGCAAATTTACTATTGATGTTATTTTTTTAACTTCTTCTACAACTTCTGTTAAAGTGATCATTCCTAAATCTGGTAAAGCTAGACTTCCTGAAAATGAAGCTCCTGAAAAATATAGAACTTCAAATCCCATTTTTTTGCATAGTAAAGCTGTTATAGGATTAAATACTCCTGGAGCTATTAATATTTCTTTGTTTTTTATTAATTCTCTTAGCATAAAAAATAATATTTTAGGAGAAATTTATTCATTCGGTTTCTCTTGAAATTATTATCGTTAAACTGTAAAGAATAAAATACTTTAAAATTTATAAATACAAAAGCTATTTTTTTATCAATGTCGCCTAAAAAACTACTTTTAGTAGCATTTGTAATAGCAATACTTTTAATACCTGCATACAACTATGATGTAAAAAAAGTTGAAGCACAGCCTTCTGTAAGCGTTGTAATAAAAAGCAAATATCCTGCACCACATAATACAACTTTCTGGCTACATAGCTCAGGACCAATGTATTTTGATGCACATACTGGCTTGCCTGTATATGATAAAGAAACTGGTTATATAATTGTTAAATCTTTAGGAGGATTTAATGGTTCAATAAGCTTCTCATTTGTTCCAATATCATGGCCAGCAGCTGGTTTACAAGTAAGTTTACCTCCTAGCACATACTTACCTGCTGGAGGAACTTTAACTTTAACTTTTAACATTACTACTGTTTCCACAGTACCTGCTGGCACATATACATTTAGAATAAGAGTTACAAGTGGAGCATCAAACTTTGATTCTAATGTAGGTAGCGTTAGTGTTATGACCAGTGCATTACCTTTATTCAGATTAAAAGGATATCCTTACATAATTGCTACTGCAGCAGGAACAACTTTAACAGTACCTTATTTAGTTATTTCAAGAGCAGGATATGTTGGAACAACTGCTTTAAGTGGTGTTTATTATCCGCATTTTTATGGTAATACAATTCCTTTCAACCCAACAGGCTTTAGTGTATATCTTGATGCTCCAGATCCATTATATAATGGTGGTTTATTAACTGCTCATGGAATATTTGAAGCAAAATTAAAAATTGATGTAGCAAGTACTGTAACTCCTTCCGTATATTATGTTTATGCTATGGGATACTATTCAGATTACATTTTTAACGGTGACTTTAATCCAGTATTAGCTAAAGTAGTAGGAGGAACTTTGTATCCGCTTGGCTGGAATTATACTGCTAATGTAGACCTTTCTACTACTACTTGGTGGACATTTCCATATTCTGCAAGATTAACAGCTCCTACAACTGCTTATTCAGGTGTTGTAAGATTATATCAAAAGATTTGGTTGCCAACCACATCTCCTTCGTACTGGTTAAGCTTCTATTATTACATAACTACAGCAGATAATCCTGGTGACGATGTAGTAAGGTTTAGAATATACAATACAACTAATTATATGTTATATGAAGCAGTTGTTCCTGCAGCAAATTATACTGCTACATGGAGATCCTTTTCAGTAAATCTTGCTACTGTTCCTTCTGTAATGGCATATAAAGGTAAAGATATAATAATATCCTTTGAAGTTGCTCCTGATGCAGATTTCTTGGCAACAACTGCATATGTTGATTATATAAGATTTCCTGGATTCGTTTCAGGCTTAGTAAGCTATAATGCATGGGGCTTTATACTTTTTGATGTTAGAGTAGTAGATATGCTTGTTACACAAACATCACCTGTAGCTCCTCCTATACCTTACTGGACAGAAGGTTTTGAAGGATTTCCATTAGGCTCTCTACTTCCTGCAACATTAACTGTAGGTGCTCCTGCTCCATCTTATCCTGCATATTGGGGCACATGGCAAGGAAAGGCAAGTACTTATTCTACAACGTATCAACCTCCTACATATCAATGGTTTTCTGGTATAGTAACAACAAATTCACCTTCTTCAGGTTATGATCAAGTTTATGAAGGAGCAAGAGCTGCAAGGTTAGGTGCTACACCAAATCATCCAACATCTGGCTCTTATCATATATATGGATGGGAAATATTAAGATCTCCTCAGGTAACAATACCTAATGTTCCAGGCACTTTAGCACTTCAATTCTATATGTATACAGATTCGCAAGAAGGTTCTGCTAGTAGCGCAGATTTCTGGGATCCAACATATGTAACTTTCAGAGCAACAGATACCAGTGATTCTCCATTTGTTATTACTCCTAGTGGAGCTTCTTGTACTACTGCAACAACTTTACCATGCTATTATACAATTAACAGTGCTAATAGTTGGCAAAATTGGGCTTTATATACATTTACTATACCAGACTGGATGAAAGGTCAAACTGTTTTTATTAGCATTGAAATGGCTCATAGAGATCCGCTTTTTAGAACTTGGCATTTATTTGATAACTTTGCTATTGCTGTACCAGGTGGACCATTACAAGATATATCAATGGTAACAGGCTCTTTCAGAATAACTGGTCAAATAGGTCCAAATGAAAATGTTAATCCATTTGTAACAGGAGAAGGATATTATGGAGGAAATGTTTATATATTTGCAACTATATCTCCACTAATACCATTTACAAGTTATATATTCGCTCAAGGTCCTGTTGCAAACTTAATGTATAATGGAGACTTTGAATTAGGAACTTTAGATGGCTGGGATGTATTAACAGATGTCTCAAGGACAACTCCAGCTGTAACAATTGTACAAAACTTTGATCCTGCAGCACCAGGCTACGAGCCTGCAAACGTAATTAGTGGAAGGTATAGTGCCAAAATATTGTATGATAGTTTTGATACAGATTACGAGTCTATGGGTTATACTACATTGTATACAACAGTTCCAGTTTACATATCTCCATATGCAACTAGTGCAACATTAAGCTTTAAATATAGAACTTCTTCATCTCCTGGCGGCGGTATAATATTTGATTGGGTTGTTGAAGTAATAGATGCAAATACGGGTAGACTTTTAGCTAGCTTCTTCCCATCTTTACCATCTACTACATTACAAACATATACAATAGATTTATCTCCTTACAAAGGAAATAACTTAATATTTAGATTCAGAGTAGGTGAATTTACACTATTCGGTGTGACAGCAGTATATCTTGATGATGTTGTTGTAAATGCACCTACACCATCTATAAATCAAGTATTTATTGCCAGTGCTACTGATGTTTATCCATTCGATGCTCTAATAGGTTTACCTTCAATTTTGTTAGGGTCTCAAGCAGTAATACCTCCAGGAATTTACAATGTTACATTAATATTTATAGCAGATCCACCTTACGCTCCAGCTGTTGAATCAGGAGCTATAGGACCTGTAAAAACTTTACTAATTAAATTAAGAGTAATTGGAGTTGAACCAGTTGAGGTACCTGAAAAAATAACAACAAGCGGAGAATTTGATATAAAGCTAAGATTTACGACCGCTGATGCTGATAACTTAAACAGAACGTTAACATTTGAATCATATGATATTTGGGTTTCATCTAGTTCTTATGAGTCAGGCACATTTACACCTTTTGATAGAGCTACAGCAGCAAAAGAGTTTGGATTATGGATCAAATGGGATGGAGGTGTTAATAGAAAAATGAGCTTTGCTTTACCAGGTAAGGGAGGTTCAGCTGAAGTAACATTAAGGTTAGTAACACAAAATGCAAAACCAGGAACCTATGCATTAGTATTCTTTGTTACATCCAATATTACAGCAAATGGAGCAATTCCTGCTACGGTCTGGGAATTTAATCCACCACCACCTCCAGGTAACTGGCTATACAGAACATTTGTAGGTACCCCAGTAGCCTTTAATGTTATTGTAGGAGATTATTCAATAAGCACTGATACATATACTTTAGTAGTACCTTCAACTGGAACAGCAGAATTTAATGTTAAAGTAAAAACTTATGCAACACCTTTCACTTTATCCTTCTCTGGAAAGGCTTACAGAGTAGAATTGGGTCAAGTTGTTGAAACAAGAGGAGTTTCATTTAGCTTTGAACCTTCAACAGTAACTCTTGGTCCTGATAAAGAAGCTACAATTAAAGTTACAGTAACAACAAACTTAGCTACACTAGGATTATCATATATAGATATAACAGCTACAGATGGTACTACAACAAGGACAATACAAGGAATTAAACTCTTTGTTGTTCCTGGAGGAGGAAGCATACAAGAAGTAAAGGGTACAAAAGGTGAAGTTAAAACATTATCTTCTGGAGAATCAATAGTTAAGAAGTTGCCAACATATGAATTTACCGTTGATAATAATAACAAAATAATTAAAGAATATAAACCTATAAGTATAGCTTCAGATAACATAAGAGAAGTTAATGTAGTTTCAGGTTACGCATCAATACCTCTCAATGCAATTGCCTTAGTGATAGCTACTTTAGCAGCGATAGGAGTAGCAGTATTTATTGCAAGAAAATATTTATAAAATAAATTTTTTTATTTTTTCTAAATTAATTTTTTCTATTTTTACAATTACATTTCTTATTTTCGTAATTCTTTCTTTATAAATTTCCTTTTTCATTTTCATTTCTTTAATTTTTTCAGCCAAATTTTCATGGTTTGTATACAACGCATTATCTTTTAAGAAATTTTTTATAGTTAAAGTTTCTGAAGCAATTATTGGTTTACCTAAAGAAATAGCTTCAAATATTATGCTAAGTAGAGTAAATTCTCTTTTAGTTAAAGCTAAAACTATATCACAAGTTTTTAAAACTTTCAAATAATTTTCATAGCTAAGATATCCCAAACATTTTATATTTTCTATTTTTTTACCTGTTGAAATAAATACAAAATCACTTTTTAATTCTTCAGAAGCTTTTATTAACTCTCTTATTGGTTCATCAGGTTTTTTCATTATTGGAACAAATACAAAGGTTTTATTTTTTCTAATTTTTAATTCTTCAACATCATTTATTAATGGATCATACAATAAAAATGTTTTATTTTTCTTAGATACAATTTTTAAAATTTCTTTATTATGAACAATTATTAAATCTAAATGATCAATTAATTTTGAAAAAGTAAAATTTAATATTTTCCCTTTTAAATTTAAATAAATTAAAAATCCAGAATGAACATCTCCTATCAATTTAAATTTAATTAATTTTTTTAATATAATGAATAAAAATAAAATTGGTCCTTGTGTAAGTTGTAAAATAACAGATTTAGGTTTTGCTCTTAAAATTTTAATGATCGTTAAAATTGAAGAAAAAACATAGGGAAATCTATCTTTATAAAATATCAAAGGAATATTTAATTTGGAAGCAATCCTTCTGCTTCTTGAAGCTACTGAAGAAAAAGCAACAAACATGCAATTTTTGTTCATAATAATTTATTTATCTATAACAAATATTTTGTTATGGAATCTGGTTTATTATTAAAGGAAAAAGAAACATTAAAAGAGAAAAGGATCCCTTTAATACTTTTAGCTAAAGGAAACATTCCAAAAGATTATCCAAAGGATAAGCTTCTTGAGTATTATAATTTAAAATTTAATTTGGAATTAGGTAAAGAAGTAAATAAATCTGAATTTGAAAAGTTAAATGAGGAAATAAAAAGGTGGCAAAGAAATGAAAATAACGATCCTTCTTATTTTATGCTTTTAAATCTTGCTGAAAAAATTAATATGACAGGTAAATATTTAGCTGAAATTGCTTTTGAAGAATTTTGCTATCCTGATATTTCAGAAGCAATATTAAGTTTAGCATTAAGAGGATATAAATTCATAATTGTTATTCCTATTGATTATTTAAGTGGTATAAGCCAAGAAACATTTAACAAAATTGAAGAATTAAAAAGCAAGCTTAATGTTGAAATAGTTGTTGCATGGCCTTATAGTTTAGCTTTGCTTTTAGATTTTATAAGGGAACATCTTTATACATTTATGGGAAGATAATTTAAATCTTTCGTTTTCTAGATTTTTTATTTTATATTTTTAAATTTTTCATCAGCACTTTTGGCTTAAATATTTAAATCTTAAATCTTCTCAGTATGGCAAAATTAGAAAAGGATTGGGACAAGCCTCTAAGCGAACCTGTGGGTTTAAAAATAAAGGATTCAATGTTTCCAGGCCCACCTCTTAAACAAAGAATAAATCAAATAATTCATAGATTAAATATCCAATCGAGTAGATTAAATGTTCTTCTTGAAAGATTAAGGGAAAAGGATAAAAGACTATTTGAAAGAGTTATCGATTCCTATTTAAAACATGATGTTGATAGAGCAAAAGTCTTTGCAAATGAAGTAGCAAATACTAGGAAAACAATAAGATTGGTTGATGGATGCAAAACTGCTCTTGAATCAGTTGCCTTAAGATTAGAAACAATCCAATCAATAGGAGATGTAGCAGTTACAGTTAGTGGAGCAATAAGTGTAATTCAATCTATAAGAGGAAAGTTAGGAGGAATTTTACCTGAGCTTGATAAAGAATTGTTAGCTGTAAATGAAAATCTTACAGGCTTACTATATGAAACAGAAGGACCTTCTGGAATGATCGGAGGATATAATGTAACAAGCGAAGAAGCAGAATCGATATTAAAAGAAGCTATGAGTGTTGCAGAATCTAGAACAAAGGAAAGATTGCCTGAAATTCCATTAGGAAGCAATACTACTTTAACTAATAAAGAGTAAATTATTTTTTTATAATTAATAAATTATATTTTTTTTGTGAATAAATTAAAGCTATTTTTAGTTTTAATTCCATTATTTTTATTGTTAGTATATACTAAAGGAATAAACGCTAATGATGAATTTTATGTTATATCCTTAGATCAAACTATAGATGCTGGTGCTCAAAATTTTATTTATAGAACAGTTGATGAAGCTATTAGCAAAAATGCAAAATATTATGTAATTGTGATGAATACTTTTGGAGGATATTCAATTCACATGGATAATATAATTAAAAAATTACAAGAAGGTGAAGCAAAAGGTCTAACTATAATAACATTAGTAGCTCCTGTAGGAGCTCATGCTACAAGTGCAGGAGCTTTCATAGCCATGGCATCAACTAAAATTTACATGGTAAAAGGCACAAGCATAGGTTCAGCTACACCAGTTGGAGGGGCTTTAGATGAGGAAACAAAAAGAAAAATTATTAGTGCCTTTGCTAAATATATGGAAAGCTTAGCTGAAGCAAGGAATAGAAATAAAACAGCTGCTGCAGAAATGGTTACCTTAGGAAAATCTTATACTGCAGAAGAAGCTTATAGATTAGGATTGATAGACAAAGTACTTAATTCAACTTCAATTTCAGGAGCTTTAAATGAAATTGGAGCAAAAAATGTAAATATTGTTTATCCTGATTATGTTTCAAGCTTTCTAAGTTTTCTATCTGATCCAACTGTGCTTACATTTATTGGTTTAATTGCTACTTTTGCTATTATAGTAGGTATTTATGCACAATCTGAAATATTAATTGCTGCAGGAATCGTTGCTTGGATTTTAACCTTTATTGGCTACTCAGTAGTTCCTGTATTTATTGGTGCAATTCTTTTGATAATTATAGGAGCAATATTGCTAGCCATAGAATTAAAAATAGGTGAAGGATTAGGAGCGATACCTGCTGGAATTTTTATAGCTTTAGGCTTTCTTTTATTTTATATACCTGTAACTCCTCCAGATATTAAACCTGGTGAGCTTCCTAATATACATTTCTTTCAAATAGGAATATCTCAATATAGTATTGCAGCAGTTATAGCTGTTTTAACAATGATAGGAGGACTTTATTTACATAAAATAACCCAAACAATTAAGAAAAGAGGAAAAGTATATGATGTTTCTTTAATTTTAAATAAAATAGGTTATGCAGTAACAGAAATATCTCCAGATAATCCTGGTGTAGTTAATGTTGAAGCAGAAGAATGGACTGCTGAAAGTGAAACTTATATTCCTAAAGGAAGCAAAATTAAAGTAATAGAAGTTAAAGGGAATGTTTTAAAAGTAAAAAAGCTTGAAGAGTAAAAAGTATATCAGAATTTTTAATCAATATTTTACAGTAATAGGTTTTCTAGGTTTTTTAGTTTCGCTTTCAATAGCTTTTTTAGGAGTAGCTTTAATTTATATTTCCTTTATTTTTAACGATCTGATAATATTTATTTTAGGTTCAATTTTTATTTTATCTTCATTTTTGTTATTAATATCTTTAGCTACAACTGAAATAATTCTTAAGAAGGAAAAATATTTTGATCTAGCTCGGTTATTAAATAAAGAATGTAAAGTTTTAAGCGATATTGAAAAAGGGGAAAAAGGTGTTGTTTATGTAGAAGGAGAAGAATGGCTTGCTTTAGCCTTAGATAATTTAAAAAAAGGAGATAAAGCTATAGTAGTTAATATAGATAAAAATATCTTACACATTAAAAAAGAAAACTAATTAAGAATATTAATAGTTTCAAAGTAATTTTAATTATGGTATTACCTAAAATATTTTTCCAAGTATTAGCGCCTGCTGAGATAATTTTCCTAACATTATTACTAATAATAATAATAGTAGTATTTGCAAGGGCTGCAATTAAAAGAGTATATGAATATGAAAGATTAATAGTATTTAGGTTAGGAAAATATTTAGGAGAAAAAGGACCAGGTTTAGTTATTATAATTCCTTTTATTGATACAGTAAAAAAAGTAGATTTAAGAGAAAGATTTATCCAAGTTACAAAACAAACATGCATAACTAAAGATAATGCTCCAGTAGATATCGACTTTCTTATATATTATAGAGTATTGAATGCTTCAGATTCTGTTTTAAGAGTTCAACAATTTGAAGGAGCAGCTGTAGGTATTGGAACTACTACTTTAAGAGCTGTAATAGGAGATATTTTGCTTGATGAAGTTCTTGCTAAAAGAGAAACAATAAATCAAATATTAAGAAGCAAGCTAGATGAAGTTACAGCTAGGTGGGGTGTCAAAATAACAAATGTAGAGATAAGGGAAATAATACCTCCTAAACAAGTACAAGATGCTATGATATTACAAATGTCTGCTGAAAGAAATAGAAGAGCATTAATAACTGAAGCTGATGGAAAGAAAACTGCTGCAATAACTATAGCAGAAGGGGAAAAACAAGCAGCAATATTAAAAGCAGAAGGTGAAAGGCAAGCAACAATTTTAAGAGCTGAAGGAGAAAGACAAGCAGCTATATTAAGAGCAGAAGGTTTCGCTCTTGCCTTAGATACAATATTTAAGGTAGCAAAACAAGTTGATACAAACACTTTAACATTACAATATTTTGAAGCATTAAAAGCTCTTGCTCAATCACCTGCAACCAAATTTATATTCCCAATGGAATTTACTTCATTAATTACTCCAGTGCAAGAGTTCGTTAGAAGATCAACACAATCTAACAAATAAATAAAATTTTAGAAAGAAACTGGTAATAATAATGGTTAGTGTTTTAAGGAAATACTGAGAAAAATATAAGAAATAAAAGGAATTTTTAGAAAAATGTTCAGTATGCTTAAAATCTTTTATAAGTATTTTCCAAAAAATGAAAACCGCCATTTATGGCAGGTGTCACTCTGGTATACTTTCTGTATAAAGTTTTCCGTCTTTTATATAAACTACTAAATATCTGTTATCTTCAAAAACTAAAGTTATTTCTTCGGGCTTTTCATCTACTACTAGTAACCTTTTACCTATTACACCATCGTATTTTGCCATAAGAAAATATTACCTAACTTAAATTTAATTTTTCTGTCTTCTCCGCACTAAAGGGCGGGATTTTCATTTTAAAATATAATAACTTTATCTAGATTCAAGATATTTAAAGCAATATTATAAATAATTTAGAAATTATTTTTAAAAAAGAAAAAAATAAAATTATTTAAAATTATATTACTTCCTCAGAAAGAGGTTCCGCTATAGCAAATCTATCAGCTACCTTAATTATTTTAACTTTTAGTTGCTCTCCTTTTTTAGCATTTCTAACGAAGATAACAAATCCATGAATTCTAGCAATACCATCTCCTCTCTTTCCAACTTCCTGTATTTCGACATCTACAACTTCATTTACTTTAACTGGTTTTTCAAAATATCTTTTTCTTTCCGTTTTTCCTCAGCTCTTTGTTTTCTTTAATTAAACAAGTATTTAAATCTTTACTTATTTTTCCCTTTTTCGTATGAAAAAGCTGTAGATTTTTTTGAATTATTAAAGATAGATTTATTTGATTTATACTTAAGAATATTATAAATGAAAAATTTTAAAGTAAACAGGAAAGTTAAGGTGGGTTCTTATAAATTAAATGATATATTTGAAGGTTTAGAAGAATCCTGGATCGTTAAAAATATTTTAAGAGATAAGTTTGAATATATGAAAAAGAGCGTAGAAATTAGAATTGTTAGGTGTAAAGGTTATATGTGGGTTGATGATATTGATGGTTCGATATATATTTGTTTAGATTACTTAAGGAAAGGTAAAAAAGAATACTTATATTTAGATCTTTTGCATGAATTGATTCATGTTGATCAACTTAAAAAGGGAATGAATTTATATGATACAAGGTATTCATACATTGAAAGACCAACCGAATTGGAAGCATACAAATATACCATAGAAGAGGCAAAAAATATAGGAATGAGCTTGGAAGAAATTCTTGACTATTTGCATGTTGAATGGATCACTAAGGAAGAAGCGATTATTCTTGCAAAAAAATTAAATCTAATTTGATCCGGTGAAGAATTTTATAAATACTTAGACTGATTAGAAATTTAAAATCATAATAAGTATAGAAAAAATTTAAAGAAAGATTAATTCATATATTCTAAAAGTGGTATGGATTTGTATAAATATATTAAGTTATAAGCTCTTAAAGAAATTCTTCTAATAAGTTTATTACATTTTGGTAAAAGCTCCCTTAATAACTTTTCTGCTGTATCTTTTATATCTTCATATGAATTCGTAGGTGTGTTTAAAATTGTACTTTTAGATACTGTTGAAAAATCATCTAATATTGCAGTTATTCCGATTCCTTTAGCTAATACTTTATTATATTTTAAATCGTTTGATAATTCCTTTGCTAAAGTATCCAAATAAGGAAGTAATTCTCTAAAGTTTAAAGTATTTTCCTTTAGAGTAATCATTCTACTAAATTGTTTATTTTGCTCAGTAGGTTTAACTGGCTCAGCATCCTTTCCTTGTGAAGCAGAGATAAAATATGAAGCAATTTTTTTACCGAATATAGAAATTAATTTTAAAGAATCATAATTGGCTAAATCTCCGATAGTTTTTATTCCCAGCTTATTCATTATATTTTCTGTTTTTGAACCTACACCAGGCAATTCGCTTATTGGCAAAGGCCATATAACTTTAGGAATATCTTCTGGCTTAATTAAAGTTAATCCATTAGGTTTATTTAATCCTGAAGCAATTTTAGCTATAACTTTTGAAGGACCAATGCCTACTGAACAAGTTAATTTTTCTTTAATATATATTTCGTTTTTCATTTCTTTCATTAATTCAAGGGCTTTTTCATAATTCTCATTAGATATTTTTGTTATATCTAAAAATGCTTCATCTACACTTACTTGTTCGAAAACATCTCCATATTTTTGAACAATTTTCATAACTTCCATAGAAATTTTTTCATAAAGTTCCAATTTTGCAGGAATAAAAAATGCTTCAACATCTTTAAGAAGTTTTTTAGCTCTAGATATTGCCATCCCAGATTTTACTCCATATTTTCTTGCAACATAATTTGCAGTTGCTACAGCTCCTCCTTCTTCTCCTCTTCCTGAATAAATGCAAACTACGATTGGTTTATCTTTTATACTAGGATTTAAAATTTCCTCACATTGAGCATAAAAATAATCTAAATCTATGCATGCTATTATTCTCATTTACTTAGAAAATACCCTACAGCTACGCCTAGTAAGAAAAGTAGTGAAGAAGCAGGTAAAACATTACCTACAGTTTTTGCAGCTTCCAAAGCTTTTTCACCGTAATTTAAAAGATTTTTAAAGAAAAATTCAAGCATACCTACATTTATGTAGCCAAAGAGTAAAAGTAGTAATACTAAAACTATTATAGCTCCTAAGATCTTTATTGCATGTTTTAATATGTATCCTACCAATAATCCAATTACAAAAGGAAAAATTAATGCTAAAGCTGTTTCAAATTCGAAAGCCATATAAATAAATTCTTAATATTTAATAAAAATTTAACTAAAGCTAACCTATTTTTTATCCAACCTTACAAAAATTTAAAACCACGCTTAATAAAGTGAGAAGCAAGTCAGCCATAACGAAATATTACTCCAAAACTTCCCTTTGGATATCTCCATTGTATAGCTTTATTTCCCATTTGATGGCATGCTATAATGCATCCTCCAAGTTCCATACAGGCTTCATAATTATAATGTATTTTTCCATCCCTTAATTCGTATACTTTAGCAGGACAAACATATAAACAAGCATGAGTTGGACATGTCAAACATTTTTCTGTATCAACATAAATATGACTTTCTTTATCTGGATTATATGAAGTTAAAGCCAATCTTTCAGAAATACTTAATTGCTTCTTTTCGCTCATAAGTACATCATCGCTTCTATAATATCTTTTACTAAATATATAGGATTAACGTTTTTAAAAGTTAGATCCAACATTAACTTACCTAATAAAGGTTTTGTTGAACCATCAACATGCATAATTTGTTTATATATTTCATTTATTAATTTAGGATAAACAGTATATAATCTTTGATTATTCATAAATTTAGGTGAATTTTTATATCTTCTTAAATCTCTTAATACAAAACTATTATTTAGCATATCTAAATAAATGTTTAAAGTTTTTTCGCTAAAATCTCCTTTTTTATGTGCAATTAATAAAGTCTCTGCAGCCAAGGATCCTGATTCTATCGCAAAATCCATTCCTCTTAATATTGGTCCTGCTTCTAAGAAAAAAGCTGCCGCATCTCCAGCTATTAATAAGCCATCGGAAACTATTTTCGGCATCATATTTATTCCTAATTCAGGTGTTAAATGTCCCGAATATTCAACAAGCTTCCCTCCTTCAATGTATCTTTGAATTGCAGGATGTAATCTATAATATTCAAAAAGTTCAGCTATAGAAACTTTATTTTTAACCAAAGATTCTAAAAGACAAACTACACCTATTGCAACAACATCTTTGTTTGTATAAATAAATCCTCCTCCTTGAACTCCTTTTGTTATTCCTACAAAAGCATGTGCAACACCTTCTCTGCTTTTTAAATTAAATCTTTTATTAATTTCTTCTTCTCCTAATTCAACTATACCTTTTACTGCTACTGTCATTGATTTTGGCGAAAAACTTTTCCTTAATTTATATTTTTCAGCCAAAAAACTGTTAGCTCCTTCAGCTATTATAACAGCATTTGAAGTTATTTGATCTCCTTCAGCTATTATTCCTGATACTTTTCCTTTTTCAAACAATAAATCATCAACTCTTTTATTTGTTACAATCATTGCTCCTTTTTCTTCAACAAGACTGGCAAACCATTTATCAAATTTAGCCCTTAATACAATTCCGCTCATATATTGCTTGACTTTAAATTGATTTAATTCTAAAGTTACGTATGAATCATCACCTACAAAAGTAATACATTCTCTTATAACGAATCTCTCAAATGGCATTTCTTCTACAGGAATATCTTTTATTAATCTTCTTATTGCATGTAAATACATTCTACCTCCGCTTACATTTTTAGAACCTGGATAAGGACCCCTTTCTATTACTAAGGTATTTATTCCATTTTGAGCAAGTTTATATGCTGCAGATAAACCTGCTAAACCTGCGCCAACTATTACTACATCTACATCTGGCATAATGATAAATTGTTAAACAATAATAAATTTTTCGTTGTTATATTTTTATGGAATACTATACTCAACCTGTTTCTAAAATTACAAAATTATTAATGGGAATAAAAGAAAAAAAGCTTGAAGTAAAAACAAAATATCAGCATTGCGAAATAATTGAGTTTTTAGAATATGGATTAGCTTTGGTTTTGGATAAACTTGTACAAGTTACAGAAGTAGATGAATACATATATCATGAAATGTTAGTACATCCTAGCCTAATAACCCATGATAAACCTTCAAAAGTTTTAATTATTGGTGGTGGAGATGGATGTGTTTTAAGAGAAGTATTAAAACATCCAGTAAACAAAGTTACTTTAGTAGATATTGATGGTGAACTTGTTGAAATTTGTAAAAAATATTTAACTAAATTAAACATGGGCTCATTTGAAGATAATAGAGTAGAGCTAGTGATTATGGATGGTAAAGATTACGTTGAAATAAGTAAAGAAATTTATGATTGTATAGTTTTAGATTTAACTGATCCTTTTGGGCCAGAAATATCAAAGGAACTATATAGCTATAATTTTTATAAAAAGTTGAAAAGAATTCTTGATGAAAAAGGAATAATTGTAACACAAGCAGGCTCATCGTTTTATTTTACCGATGTTTATGAAGAAGTTTTTAAAAATATTTCTGGTAATTTCAAAATAGTAAGAGAGTATAATGTTTGGATACCTTCCTTTGGATATAACTGCTGTTTTATAACAGGCTCAGATTATTATGATCCGTTAAGTCTTAGCTTAAATGAAATAAATGATAGAATTAATAAAAGAAACATTAAAACAAAATTCTACAACGCAAACACACATTATAATATATTAAGAATTCCAGTTTTGAAACCTAATAAAATTTTATCTTAATAGGAAATTTTAAATTTAAATTTTTTAAAATTTCTTCTGGATTTAAAGTATATTTATAATTTTTTGTTTTATTTTTTATTAAAACACAATATTTTATGTCAGGTTTGGTTATTATTATTTCCTTTCCTTCCAAATTTATTTTTATTCCTTCATCAGGATTTAGTGAACGTATAAGTATTAGGAATTCTTCGTAACTGTATATTACTTTATCCATATTAATTTGTCTGCACAAAATTATTTAATGATTAAACTTTATAATAGTTATTCCAGGAAAAAAGAAATAGTAAAAGTTAGTGATAAGGTTAAAATCTTTGTTTGCGGGCCAACTTTATATGATAGAATTCATGTGGGAAATTTTCGCGTAATTTTATATACTGATATTTTATTAAGATACTTTAGCTTTCTCGGTTATAAATCAATTGCTGTTTTAAATTTAACAGACATGGATGCGAAGATCATAGAAAAAGCTGTTGATGAAGGAAAAAATTCAAAAGAAGTTTCTGAATATTTCTATAAAGCTTTTTTAGAAGATTTTAATAAATTAAGTCTTTTACAATCATACAAGATCATAAAAACTTCGGAATATATTTATGATTCAATTGAAATAATAAATTTCCTCTTAAAACAAGATCTAGCTTATAAAATAGATAATGATATATATTGTGATCTGTCAAAATCCAAATATTTAGGGAAATTGTCTGGTTTATCTTTGGAAGAAATAAAGTCAAGGATATATGAACCGCATCCTTTAAAAAGAAATGATCATGATTTTAGATTATGGATAGGTTTAAATGACGAAAGATATTCCTTTAATACGAATTTAGGTAAAGGAATAGTAGGCTGGCATTTACAAGATTTCACAGTCATCAATAAAGAATTTAATGGGGACTATGATATTCATGTAGGTGCAAAAGAACTAATTTACCCCCATCATGAGTTTATAATGACCTTAGGTGAATACTATCATAATAAATATTTTCTTGCTAAATACTTTTTCTACACAGGATTAATTAAATATAAAGGAGAGAAAATGTCAAAATACTTCAATAATTGTATTTATATAAATGATCTATTAAAAGAAATTGATTCTGATACTTTAAAATTATATATTTTAAGCAAAAAATATAAAAAAGATTTCGAATTTGATTTTGATTCTTTAAATGAATTTAATAAAATAAAAAAATATTTAGAAAGTGTTAAAATTAAAAAAAGTGATTCAGAAAATAAAAAAGTTTCAATTAAAATAAATGAATATATTACTAATTTTATAAAATATTTTGAAGATGATCTAAATATTCCAAAATGTATAGAAACATGGGTGGAATTTAAAAAATTTATTGAAAGTGAAAGTTTGGATGAGAAATCGATTGAGCTAGTAAAATTAGGATATAAAATATTTACCAGATTAACGGGGGTCTTAGAAAACAGATTTAGAATAGAATAGCCTATACCTTTTTATTTCAAAACCGTACTTAGAATATAAACTATAAGCTACTTTATTATCTTCTTCAACATGTATAGCTACTATTTCCATTTCTTTATCGTAAAACCAATTGAAGGCATTTTGTAAAAGCTTCTCACCAAATCCTTTTCCTCTATATTCTTTTATTACTCCTATCGTCCAGATTATTCCTCTTTTAATTTTTCTATATTCATTAAAAGAAGGGTCTATTTCGCAAGAACATTCTCCAATAACTATTTCTTTTTCTTTGTCATAAATACCAAAATAACCTGTAGGATCGAATCCTTCTTCTTTATAATACATTTTTAACTCCTTAACTCTTAATGGTCTCATTCCATAATGTTCTTTAAATGCTTCATTATAACATTTAACCCATTTTCTAAGAATTTCATGATCTTTTATGTAGATCCATTCGTAATTATTAGGTAAATCTATATCCTCAAATCTTTTAGCATTTGTTTCCATGTAATACCATTTTTTATCTAAAGAAAAACCATTCTCTAAATAAAACTTATTTTCTTGCTCATCATTTGAATCTATAAAATGTACTTGAATTTCTTTAGCATTTATTTGCTTAGCTTTTTCTTCAATTTTCTTGATAAGAATATTGCCTACTTCAAACAATCTTTCTCTTTCTGTAACTAAAGAATCTATTATTAAAATCCTTTTCTTAAATTTTCTTTCAATAAGTTTATCAAAGTCTGCTATTGCATAACCTATTATATTATTCTCTTCTTTTGCAATAAAAATGAACTCTGATTTTATATAGGGCAAAGAGATAAATTTTATATAAAATTCATAAGGACTTAAAGGTCTAAAATCAGGGTCAAGATATTTGTTCTCATTATATAGTTTTGTCATTCCATCTAGAAATTCTTCTTTATAATTTAATATAATCATAACAATAATAAATTATGGAAAAAAATTTAACCATTTCAATAAATGAAGCTTATAAAAATGTTAAAATTTTAGCTGCTACGAAGAACTGTAAAATAATTTACGATGAGCCTTATAAAGAAATTATATTATCTCATGGAAGTTATACTCTTCTTCCGTCTTCAAATATTAAAAAAATATTAAGAATAAAATTTTTAGAAAATAAAATATTTGTAAATTATGAAATTCCTAAAAGTATTATAGTTCTAGATATTTTGCTATATAGCACCTTTTTAGTACTTTTAATTATTTCATACTTTTATTTTACTTCCTTTGTTGAAAGTGTTCAAGCTTCTTTACCTGAGGTCCCTTCAAATTCTCCGTTTGGAGGTGACGGTGGAGCGTTAATAGGAATGCTAAAATTTATTGAAATTTTAATTATTCTTGGCATAGTTGTTGTTATAGCTTTAATTCCTTTAAATTTGCTTAAGTATAGAATGCCTAAACGATTTTTAAAGGAATTTTTATCCTATATTTAGTAGATTTATTAATTTGACGGGTATAATATAATAGTAAGTGTGGAAGTTTTAAAGCAAGCAGAAGTAAAAAAGCCTATTAGAGCTGCTTCAGGAATATCAGTAGTAGCTGTAGTTACTGCTCCGTTTGATTGTCCAGCCAAATGTACTTATTGCTTCGGCGGGCCTAATTATGGTGCTCCTAAAAGCTATATTGTTGGAGAGCCTGCAATAAATAGAGCTGCTCAAAATGCATTTAATCCTTATTTTCAAACACAAGATAGATTAAAACAATATATACTTTCTGGACATTTTCCTTCAAAATCTCAAATAATAATTGTAGGAGGAACATTTACTGCTCTGCCAAAGGATTATAGAAAATGGTTTATAGCTCAATGTATAAAAGCTTTAAATGATTTTCCTAAAGTAAATTATAGCGAGAAAGTTGACCCTTATTATGAAATAAAAAGAAATGAGAAAGCATTAATAAGATGTGTTGGTATTTCTATTGAAACAAGACCTGATTGGCTTGATGAAATGATACTTGATGAGCTTTTAAATTTAGGAGTTACAAGAGTAGAAATAGGTGTTCAATCAACTTTTGATTCTGTTCTTGAAAGAGTTAAAAGAGGACATGGAATTAAGGAAGTGATTCATGCAACTAAATTATTAAAGGATGCTGGATTTGAGGTTTGTTATCATATGATGCTAGGATTGCCAGGTTCAAGTAAGCAAATGGATATTGAATCTTTTAAGACAATTTTCTATGATTCGAGGTTTTGTCCAGATATGATTAAAATTTATCCTACTTTGGTTATGCCAGGTTCTGAGCTATACAAAGAATGGCTTGAAGGTAAATATAAAGAAATAAGGGAAGAAGAGGTTATTGAAATTCTTGAAGAAATTACTAAGTTCTTACCTCCATATGTTAGAGTAAATAGAGTTCAAAGAGATATGCCTGCACAACTTATTGTAGCAGGAGTCAAGAGAGGGGATTTAAGAGAATATGCAAGCAAAATATTGAGAGAAAAAGGAATTAGATGCTTATGTACAAGATGTAGAGAAGTAGGAATAAGAATAATAAAAGAGAAATTTAATCCTGATAACTCAAAAGTTAAACTTATTCGTAGAAGTTATTATGCTTCTGAAGGCTATGAACATTTCCTCTCATTCGAAGATGAAGATTTAACTTTGATAGGTTATTTAAGATTACGTATTCCTAAAGATTCTTGGAGAAAAGAAGCAAAAAATGCAGGAATAGTAAGAGAATTGCATGTTTATGGTCAGGCTGTTCCTATAGGAGTTAAAGCAGAAAGTGCATGGCAACATAAAGGTTATGGCAGAAGATTATTGGCAGAAGCTGAAAGGATTGTTTATGAAGAATATGGATTAAATAAAATGATCATAATAAGTGCTATTGGAGTAAGAGAATATTATAGAAAATTTGGTTATGAACTTGAAGGACCTTACGTGTCAAAAATTTTAAATAAAACTTCCCTTATACAAATCTAATGCTATTTAAATTTATAAAATTTATAAAATCTTTATTTAAAAGAAAAAGTCCTCCTAAAATATTTAATGAATATATTGTAATAGCTCATGATGATATTGATGGTACAGTTTCTGCCGCATTAATAAAAAGGAAATACAAGGATATTCATTTTATTCCTTCTGTTCCTAGAGAAGTAGTTTTCGATCTTGGAAAATTGAATATTGAAAATAAAAAAATATTCATTTCAGATCTTTCTCCTAATGATGACCTTCTTAAAGAATTAGATAAAAATCTTTCTAAATTAATTAAAAATAACAACGATATAATATGGATAGATCATCATACATGGTCTAAAGAAGCAATTGATATTGCTTCTAAATATTCTAAACTTTTTGTTGAAAGAACAAAGAGCGCTGCTGAACTTGTAGCTAAAGTTCTTGAATTAAATGATGAAATTTCTTTAAAACTTGTTGAGATTGCAAACGATGCTGATACTGCTTCATATTCTTTGGAAGATACCATTAATATCAATCGTGCATTAAGGTATAAAGCTAGAATTAACTCTATAATAGATCTTTTAAGTGAAGGAAAAATAAGGGATGAAAAAATTTTAAAATGG
>JAVVGB010000014.1:0-25270 GCA_032249315.1 Thermoproteota archaeon | reverse complement strand
TAAGGAATTTAGGAATAAAAGAAATAATAACAACAAACTCGATACCAAATGAAACTGCTGTTTTTGATGTTAGTGAAATCCTATTTGAGGAAATAAAATGGTTGAAGAATTAATAAAAATAGCAAATTTTTTAAATAAAAAAGAAGCTAAAAATGTTGCAGTGTGTTACGATGGTAGCGAAGAAGCTTATGCTAAAAAGAATTTACTTGAAAGTTACATTTTAGGTGAAGGTATTAATGTTGTAGATTGCGATATTTGCGCAGCCAATGTTTTAAGTGCAACTATAAAAAAGTTAGAAGCAGATTATGGAGTAAGCATAATAGAAAACGATCTTATAATTATTAACAATGAAGGAGAGATCATAAAAGTTAATGGAGAAAAGGAATATAGATTAAAAACTTGGAAGGATATAGGAGAGAAAGAAGTAAGAGATGCAAACTTAATTTATCAGCGAGAAATATTTAAAATTGTTAACATAAAAAATATAGAAAAACATTTAATATTAAATTTGAATTTTAGCCCTCTATTTAAAGTAGCTCCCTATATATTTAGAAAAATATTCAAAAGAGTTACAACATTGAATGCAACTAATATTAAAACTATTAATGATGATGCTTTAATAATTACTAAAAATTTAATAAAATCTTATAATGCTGATGCTGCCGTTATTTTTGATAAATATGGATTTTCTCTTAAAATACTTATTAACAATGAAGAAGTATCAAGCGAACAAACCTTAGATAAAATTAAGAATGCAATATTAAACGGAGTTTTAAAAGATGCTGAGCTGAAAGATATACATTTTGATAGTAAATTGAATAGCATAAAATTTAATAAATTTTCTAGAGTTTATGATTCAGTTTTAACTACAGTTTTATTTTTCTTACAATAAAATTTTAAGTTATTTTATTAAGGGTATTGAATAAAGATTTCATATTTTTCAAAATTGGTAGTTATGTACAAATCATAAATCTTAATACCTGCTTTACCATTTAGTGCATCTACATATATTTTAATACTCCCGCCAGCAGAGTGTAGGAAAAGTAAATGACCTGGATTAGTTACAACAATCGGCATAGAAGAAATAACATATTGAGTTTTTCCTGCAACATAAAAAACATTAGTATAATAACCATAACCTAAATATGTACCAGGATGAGCTTCTCTTCTAGATTCATATATATCAAAGCGTATTGAGTATGAAGAGCCTTGTATATAAGTAACGGTAACACCAAATCTAAATGGATTATTTATTTTTATATCTGCAACAGCATAAACAGTTGGTGGTATAAGTGCTATTCCTGTAATCCTTATAGCTAAAACATCTATTTTTATTGGTTCTGTTTTATAGTTATAAGTTAAACCTCTTAAAGGAACATCTATAGTAAAATCATAAATTTTAACTTTAGCAATAATATTTTTAAGCGTAAAAGTAACATCCCCATAAGTAATTATCCTATAAGCAAACCATGAAGCAGTATTGACATTAAGCACAAATTTGAAAGTTGGAGATACGCTTCCTTGATCAGAATATATCGTTGTTTGAAACATTAGATAACCTTTTCCAAGAAAATGATTAGTAGTATTATAAACATCTAATGTTACATTAAGGAAAGTTATCGGAGCATGAACTCCATTGTTTATTTTATATTGAATAGTAGCATAAATTGGGAAAATTGTACCTGGAGGTAATGCATCGACATCATCTATCTTAAAGCTATATTCGTAACTAAAAGCTGTATTAACGCTAAAAATTAGTGTTTCATTGTAAAAATCGAAATCAAGATTTATACCGTTAACTTGTGCTTTTATTTTAACATTTTTAGCAAAAACGTTTAAAGGTTTTCCTTCAACTAATAATGGTGTAGCATAATTATAGGCTTCTTGATTTATTTTTGCTTCCATTATAGCAGAGAAAATTGTAGATGTTTTTTCGTAAAGAGAAATAAGTCTAATTTTACCTAAGAATTTATCATCTGGACTATATATATCTGCTGTTAGCTCTTCAACTGCTGCTTTAACATTTAGCTTAGTTGAAGAAACTTCAACTTTAGCTTCAACAATATCACCTGGGGGTTTAATTGTAAAATCTGGTACATTGATAATCAAATCAAAGGGTATTAAGAAATTAAATGTATAATTGAAAGGAATTTTTATATCATAAACATAGTTATAAAGTGAGATCCTTGCCCAAATATTTCTTAACGTAACATCAAAACCTTCACCTTTAATTATTTTTTTAGCTAATATTGAAGCTCCTTTATCCATAACTATTATGCTTCCCTTTGAAACAAATTTAAATTCAGGTGATAATACACGATAGTTTAACGATGAATAAACATTCCCTAATAATTCCTCTCCTAAATAAGCTGAGGCATTTACATAGTTTATAACAAATTGATATACTTCTATTTGTCTAACAGATACCTTAGCATCATAGGATATTTCAAAGGTCTTTGGAGCATTACCTACTGAAATATTCCTTAAATTTAATTCAACAGATATTGTAATCGGAGAAGGAACTTCAAGATAAAAGTTTTTATTAAGATTAACACTAAACGGTGTACCTAATATTGATGCACCTACTGTAATATTAGTTAAATATACTTTTATTTTACCTTCAGTAAGCATGTAATTAACCAATTTTTCAATAACATCAGGATTAATTTTAACATTGAAAGGACCCTTTATTACATAAGAAGATTTGATATTTAAAAATGAAGTTATTTTAAGTGTACCTATAACACCAATTTCTTCATTATATAATGTAATATCTGCATTTGTTATTTGAATTGGAAGATTATATACATTAGTTATATTTAAATTAATAGATACCGTAACTATAAAATTGTTACCAGGAGGTTGTACTTCTATTCTTATTATTTTTGGGTCATACAATTCAATATCATAAATTAATGGAGCAGTAGATACTTGGAAGTCTTTATTAACATTTAATTCGGCTATAACATCTGTAATTTGAAGTTTTAAATAAATATTATTTATTGTTATTAAAGATACTTTATTAGATATTATATTTTCTATAATGTTTTTTAAACTTCCTTCAACACTTATTTCCACTTTTATTTTCTGAGGAATTCCAGAAGTAAAGTTTGTTTCCTCCACTAATAGAGCCTTACCTATTTTTTGATCTTTAACATATGCATCGAAAACAGCATTAATTATTTTAAATGATGCTTCAAGCGAATCAGATATTTTTATTGTTGAATTTAAATTGGCTATTATTTTATTATCTGAAATATATTCTACACTTAACAAACTAGCTGATATATCAAAGTTTAATCCAACATTCTTGTTTAAATTGAAGCTAATTTCTAAAGGAAATTCAAGTAAGTTTATTTTGGCTTTTAAATTAGCTTGAAATTCAACATTTCCTTTTTCTATCAAATCTTTTAAAGCTAAATCGATACCTTCTTTAATTAATTTTATTGGAACAGCTATTTCATTATCACCATATGCTTTTATTTGATAATTAGCATTATAGTCAACATTGCCAACAAGAATATTATTATAATAAATATTTCCTTCCAAATGTTCCAACAAAAATTCTATTTTCATTAAATTATTGAAGGAAGCAATTGCCAAAGAATTTTCTTCATTTACTACTATTCTTTTTATCTCTATTCCTTTTATTAGATCGGGTATTGAAAATTTTTCAACCCCAGCAATAGTATAATTTGTACCAACAAGATATTTTTCTGAGAAAACATTGACTATTGCATTATATTCTATATTTAAATTTTGTTTTTCTACAAGTTCATTTATAGCTTGTTTTAAAGTTTCAGTTTTTTCAAGATAAATATCAACTAAAACAATTTTTGATTCGTCAGATTTAACCTTTATTTCATTTGCTAAATAACCAGATCCTAACTTTTTACCTTGATAAGAAACATCAAAATTAGCTTTTCTTACAATAATATCTAAAGAAGAAAGATTTGTAGCTGTTATATTTGCTTGAACATGTATTTTTTCATCCTTTTTTCCAATTACATTAATTCCATTAACTTTTATATCCCAACCTATACGGCTTACGAACTTTTCAAAATTTAAAGTAACAATATCCTTAATTTCGATCCATCTTTCAAAACTTAAACCTAAATAAGAAGCAGAAACTAAACCTTTAGCGAAATATTCAACACTTTCTTTTTTATTGACGATTAGAGTATCTATTAATTCCCTTAATAAAGGATCATTAACCTTTGCTGTTATTAATATATCTAAGATTGTTTCTCCTTTACTTTCCACATATTGGCTTCCAGAAAACTCTCCTATTGCTAATTTATTTCCTTTATAATATATATCAGCGATAATTTTTTTCAAAAATACACCTAAATCTGCATTGTTTATAATTTTAACTTTAGCTATGAAATAAACATTATTGCCTTGTATTTCTTTACCAAAAACATCAATTATTTCTATAGCAGGTTGTTTAAAGAAAAGGGCATATCCTATATCTGGTAAAAAATAAATAAGAGGAGCTATGACTAATACTAAAATTGTTGGTATTAAAAGGAGTTTTTTAGGTTTCATTATGTTAAATTAAAAATTTACCGTATAAATTTTTGATGGGTAATTACTAAAAATCATCTTAAAAAGTGAAATGAAAATGAGTTAATTTTATTCAAAGCTAAAAATTTTATATTAATATAATAAATTTTAAAAATTAATATTGTATTATTTTTTATATAGATTTATAGAATTTATAATTAAAATCTTTTATGTAATTAAAAAATAGATTCAATGGATATTCATCTTTACTAGAAAATCCGAATATTTTTATTTTTTCTTCAGAAAACGTTAAATAGTTATCTAAACTGAATTTTATATGAACTTCTTTTTCTATTATAACTTTGAATGGAATCTTATTTTCTACTAGTGCTTTAATTATTTTTTCTATAAGTTCAAAGATCTTCTTGTTCAATTTTACCTTGGTCTTCCTAGCAATTTTTTTAATCTCGCCCAGATCTTCTTTGCTTATTTTTGAAATTCCTTTATATTCATTTAATACTATTCCAGCATTATCATAGTTTACTTCTATGCTTTTACCTTCCTTTATTTTTTGAATTATTTCATCATAACTCATACTAAGACATTTGCTTAAAACAATAAAAAGCTAAGCATCATAAATCCCATCATCTCTTATTTCAAAGAAAGCATAATTTTTATCATCTTCAGGAGCATCAAAAATTTTGGCATACCTTTTATTTTTAAATTTACCAAGTTTAATAATATACTTACAATATTGGTTTACCAAATTACCCCCTACAGGTTTAAGTTGCCAATGCTTTTCATCTTGAGAAGCAATTAAAACTTGATTTGTAATAACACCAGCTACTTCATATTTATTACATATATCCAAAAGCTTTTCCAAAAAGTCCTTCAAAAAACTCTGTCTTAATAGTAAAAGTTCTTGATAAGGAAACTCTCCTCTTAAATGAGATATAATAGAATCAATAACTATAAGCTTTATTTCAAATTTTTTTACATATTCTTCAGCAATTTTTAAGCTAAGAAGTTGATCATCAAAACTCCATGTTCTTTTAATTAGAATTTTTTTCAAGGCATCTTTAACGTTAAATCTTCTTGAAATTTTCTCTATTTTTAAAGGATTAAAGGAACCTTCATTATCTATATATAGAGAATAAGAGCCTAAGCCTTTTTTGCCAGGATCAAGTTGAACAGTAACACATAATTGCTGAGCTAAAATACTTTTACCTGTTCCAAATTCTCCAAAAAATTGAGTTATAACTCCACATTCTATACCTCCTAATAATTTATCTAAACCGTTTACTCCTGTAGTGAATTTAATCATTTTTTAACATTTTATGTTGTTTAGCAAAAAATAATCCTTTTGTTGTTACCATTAGCTTTTTCACACCGCCTATTATTTTTTCTTCCAATAAGCCATCTATTAACAATTTGTCTATTAAGTTATCTATTTTATTTGAAAAGTAACCTAAAGAAATAAGATAATTTTTAGCTTCTTTTCTATTAATCATGCTTTTTTCAATTTCCAACAAGAAATTAGAGATAATATCACTTAGATCTCCATATTCCAATTCTAAGTAACTTTTCCTTTTAGCAATATATTGTGTTATTTCAGTTGTTTTATTTAATGAATCATAAACATGATAAGGCAAATCGATCTTCTTAATATCTATTATTTTTCCTTGATGAAGCATTACTTCTTTTCCCAATTTAATAGCCTCATTGAACAAACCTGCTGTATTAGTATTAAATACCATTATATGATCAAAAAAATAATAAAAAGAAGGATCAATATCAGCAAATCTTAAAGTCAGACATATTTTATTATCGTTCAAACATAATTTTTCTAATAGCCTTCTTACGAAATCAATGTATAGTTTATTCACATTAAGAAAAGAAGAACCTTCAGGAGAATTAATTATTATATTTAAATCAGTAAATAATTGCGAAGAAGAAATTTCCTGTAAAAATAATATATTTAGGATATTTTTAACGACAGAAGAATTAATTTCAGAAAGGTCTAAAATTAAGTTTTCATTTTCAAGCTTTTTAAAAAAGGATTGATTGTTTTTATTTTCTAAGAAAATTATATCTAATTCTATAATTCTTGAAAGTTTGTATATTAGCTCTTCTATTATCGAAATATCATTTAAAGAATGAATGTATGGATTAGATGTAGTAAGTAAAAGAGATATAATTTCTTCTATTCTTATATCAAAATTTAAACCTTTTTTCTTTATCAAAGAATCATACAAATGTTTTTGCTCATGTACAGTTAAATTAAGTTGAGAAGAAATCGCATCTAATAAATCAATTTTTGTTACATTTTTAAAGTCAAATTTAAAATCTTTTACTTTATAAGAGAGATCTTTAAAGATTTTGCCCAAAATTCCTAAGTTATCCAATATTAAAATTCTTTCTTCATCTATTCTTTCCTTTATATGTTTAATTAAAAATGTATTTGTTCTTTTTATATCGCCAAAGATCAATAAGTTACCTGTTAAATTAATATTAAATCACCCCGATTACTTTTAACCAACTCAGCTTTAATTCCCAAATTGTTGAAATAATTGTACAAATAATCTATTTTTGCTAACAAAATGTTCATTTTATTCTTTAAAACATGCTGTGTTAGTTTAAACGAAATAAAATCTTCTTTTATTACTATATAAATGCTGTTTTGTGAGACTACTTTAATAAGGGTTAGATTGTCTAATGAAGAATTAAAATTGTTGAACAAATCTCTTTGATTATCTGATAAATTTATTTGAATTAAAGCTAAAATAGACCATTTAATATTTTTGTTTATTAAGAAAATATGATCATTTAATTTATATATATTCACTTTATCATTTAAAACTACTTTATCATATTTTTTCATAAAAATGCTATATATAATATCATTAATATTATACTTTCTTACATTTTTTACTTTATTTCTCCTTTTTTTAAAATAAATATAAAAAATTACAAATATTAATAAAGGTATAATAACAAGTGGGAAAATTATTACTGCCAAAAGAATTATTATACCTAATATAATTTTTCTAATGTTCATCAATAAATATAGCAAAAATTCGGAATAAAATTTCTAAACCTCTTTAATAGTAGTCCAACAAAAATTATAAATATCAACTATAAATTCTAACAAGTTTATTTAAAATCCACTTTTTGGTAGATTTTGCTAATTTAAAGTTCCTATAAATTGAAGCTTTAATTCTAAATTAAGAAATATAATATGATGCAAAAAGATGCAAGAAAAATTTTAGAGATCATTTCTGAAGAGACAAGATATGAAATATTAAAATTATTATCTCAAAGTGGTAGAAGTCTAAGTGTGTCTGAAATAGCTGAAAGGATTGGGAAGGATAAAAAAGCCATAGATAAGCATTTAAGAGTGCTTATGGAAAATGAATTGGTTAAAAGAGAATTTTTAGAAGAAGAAAAGGCTTATGGTTATTATTTAACTGACTTTACTTCATTTTTACTTTCAGCTCTCGAAAAAATTTTCTCTGGAAGGGAAGTTATAGAGTTTGATGAAGTGAAAAAAGGAGAAGCTAAAGAAGTGAAAGTTGTAAAGTTTGATTTTAAAAAGTTTATAAAATCTTATTTTGGATTTATAATGATTTTTTTAGGACTATTTATAGGATATGGATCAAGAATCGGAGCCTTACCTCCAGATAATGAAGCAGCTAAGTTTTTACTAATGATTTTATTCATCTTTATAGGAATAATTTATTTAGTTTTAACAAGAAAAAAGAAATAATGCAAAAAGAAAAATTAACGTCAAAATTAAACATAAAAGAAGCTATATATTTATCAATCATAGTATTAGCGTTATATTTGTTTTTTTCAGTAGGTCTTAAAGCAATTTTAGGCACAGAAGTACCAATTGCAGTAGTAGAAAGTGGAAGTATGCAACCAACTCTTAACGTTGGAGATGTAATCTTAGTAAAAGGAATAAATCCTAAAGAGATAAAAGTTAGCGACATAATCGTTTATAAGCGAATTAGTGGCGGGAAAGAAATCTATATAGTTCATAGAGTAATAGAAATCTACAACGATAAAGGTAATTTAAAATTTAGAACTAAAGGAGACAATAATTTAGTTCCAGACTATTGGTTGGTAGACGAGAAAGATGTTGTAGGCATAGTGGTATTCAAAATACCTTTGATAGGTTATGTAAGTTTGGCAATACAATCAAACCCTGCAATTTATTACCTAGTAATATTCGCAATAGTTGTCTTATTTTTATCAAGTATCTTAAAGCGAAATAAATGAAGTTTCCATTTTAAAATCTTATAAATATTTTAGAACACGTTTAAAAATGTTTCAATTTTTAATATTTTTTAACCTTAAAGACATCACATAAGCATCTTCTCCATCGCTATAATAACCGGGTATCACTTTAACTATTTCAAAATTAAGTTTCTTATATAAATTTATAGCAGGATAATTTGTAACTCTTACTTCTAAATAAATTTCACTAACATTATGTTTCTTAAATTTTTCAATCGCTAAATTCATTAAAGAAAAACCTATTCCTAGTCGTCTATATTCTTCTAAAACAGCTATTGATATTACATGCCCTTTTTTGGTTAAAGAAAAACCGAAGTTAGATAATCCAATTTCTATTCTATTCATAATATATCCTACAATTTTTTCATTGTCGTTTTCTTTTACAGTGGCTACTAGAAATAGATCACCAAAATCTCTTAAATGATAAACAAAATAATCATAGGAATAATTTTCAGGTAAACTCTTTCTATTTATTTCTATTACTTGTTCCAAATCTTTCATTTTCGCATTTCTTATTTCTATTTTATGAACTAGCATATGTTAAAATTCTTTATCTTTTATTAATTTTTATTGATTCCAAATCAAATATAAGATGTAAATGAAAATAACTCCTTTAGAAAAAGATGAAATATTAAAAACTATTCGAGAAACATTTAGCGTATATAGTGTTGAAACTAAGGATGAGTCATTAGAGATAGAAGTTACTGAAAATTATATTCCATATAAAAAATTTAGAGAATTGAAAAAATTTTTTGAAAATAAAGGATACTTAATTTTAGCAAGAAGAACAAACGATCTAAGCATCAAGATTATAATAATGCCTTTCGATATTAAAAAAAGGAAAGAAAAGAGCGAATATTCTGAAATAATTTCTGCAATATCTTTGGTTGCTACTAGCTTAACTTTATACTATGCAGGTTATTATCTCTATGCAGGTAATAATTTTTTGGCAACATTATACATGCTGGCTATTTTATCTATAATTGGTTTACACGAAATGGGACATTATATTATAGCTAAAAGAAATAAATTAAGAATATCTTTACCAATATTCTTACCTGCGCCTCCAATCTTAGGAACATTTGGAGCAGTTATGCGACTAAAAGAATTTTTTGTTGATAAATTTCAAGCCTTTGATGTGAGCATAGCTGGGCCATTACTGGGATTATTACCAACATCCATTTTTGCGTTTGTTGGAATATATTTATCCAGTTCAGAAAATATTACTATTACCAATGGACAACAAATTCCAGTTCCTTTTATTTATTACTTATTATTAAAACTAAATTTTTCAACAAGTACAGTAATTTATCTTCATCCTCTTGCTTTCGCTTCTCTATTAGGTTTCTTAATTACTTTCCTTAATATCTCGCCTGCAGCACAATTGGATGGTGGATACGTTATTAATTCAATTGTCAATAACAAGAATTTTATAATATTAGCTGCTATAATAGCAATTTTAGTAGTGCAGTTGAGCGGTTTTATTGTTATGGCAATATTAATACTATTCTTGTTGTTATTTACAAGAGTAGAGTTTTTAAATGATGTTACAAATTTGGATTTAAAAAGGAAAATTCTAGGTATATTTTTATTTATTCTTTGGGCTTTGCTTTTACCTATAAGACCTGATTTCTACATTTTATTCAAATAGTACCCCGATTTCCTTTAATTTCTTATACGTTCTTTCAACAGCTACTTTAACGTCATTCTCTTTTTTTGCTCCTGTACATACTATGTTCCCTGAGCTAAAAATTAGCATTACTACCCTAGGATCCTCTGATCTATAGATTAAACCTGGGAATTGTTCGGGTTCATACATTGTATTTTCTAAAATAAGAGCAGCTTTTTCAAGATTTACTTCCGCAAAAATTTTAGCTGAAGCTACAATATTTTGTATTTGAATTCTTGGATTTGGAGGTAACTTAATTCCTCTTGCTTTTAATTTATCTATAATAATACTTATAGCTTTATAAACTTCCTTTTCAGATCTTGCTCCTGTACATACCATTTTGCCAGAACTAAAAATTAAAGTAGCCGTTTTGGGTTTATTTAATCTGAAAACTAGACCAGGAAACTGTTCTGGTCTATATTCAACCATATCACCAAGAAGAGTAGCAATTTGTTGCAATTTTATAGGCTGGCCAAAGGAGACCGAGGCCACAACATTCTCTATTTCATATCTATATTTCTGACTTATCATAAATTAAATAAAAACAAAGTTGTATTTATTTATTTATATTTTTTAATAAAAGTTTATTATTTTGTTAATTTCGTTGCTTTCTGACTTCCTCCTCACTTTGAAAGGTCGAGGGTTCCCTTTTCAAAGCGATTCATTGTTACCACCATCAATCAGGAGTTACATCTCGTATTTACTGTGCAGTAAGATGTCACAAGGAACCACCCCCATATATATTTCTCAGGTCCAGATTTTAAAATTATCAAGGGGTCCTCCATCGAAAAACAAAATTAAAGGTTCGTTATATGTCTTATTCTTCTTCCTCAGTCTTATAAAGCTCTCATTCGAGCTGGGTAGAAGCGTTATTGCCATGCTTAAAGAAAAATATTTTTAAAATATTTAAAATCCTTACATCCCCGCTCTAAAAAGCGAGGCTTTCATTTTATGTAAAAATGTGCCTATTAAAAAATTTTCAATTTTTTCAAATTTTAATTCTTCTACCCATAAACAGCAAAGTTCTTAATTTATCAATAAATGTTTCCTTAAATAGTTTATTTATAATTTTTTCATGAAAATGAAATTGTTATTCATGTTTATTTTACTGGTAAGTATTAGTACGAATATCGGCGTCTTTGCTTCAACTAATAGTACCTCAGATCCTTTTGAATGGCTCAAAAACTTATTTGATAAAGGCGTAAGTACAGTTCAAGATTTAGGCAGTTATTTATTACACCAAGCTATTAAGTTATTGCTGTTCTTAGCTAGAATAGTTTATATAGTTGTAGCTTTAATTGGAGTAATTTTATGGTTTTCTGGACTACAACCTTATAAAGGCAAAAGATATACAATTGGTGCTGGAATATTAGCAATGGCAGTAGAAATTTTAAATATGGTATTATAAAAATTTTAAAAATTTAGTAAGGAACATATTTTATACCAAATTTGAAAGCTGCCAAATTGGTTAAGATATGAACGAAAAAAGTGATTAAAGAAACATAAACAATAAAACCCATAGGTGGGAGATTTAATGGAGGAGGAAAAACGAATAAATAAAAAACATATGCAAATATGACAAAACCTACTTGGTCAAAGACAGGTAGCATATCCCCTTGTTTCATTTTTAATCTTCTTTTAACAAAAGAACCTATAATATCACCGATCATAGCACCAGACACAATTAGCAATCCTTCTAAATAGCTATGATAAAGATGTAGAATGTTTAACGATTTATCAACAAAAAGGAAAATCGAAAAATAAATTATTCCAACTAAAAATCCAAAAGCTGTACCCTCAATAGTTTTTCCATCTCCTAGAATTCTTTGTCCATCAAAGAATTTTTTATTTAAATCTAAAGGATGTAATTTTTTTAATAACCCGCTTAAAAAAAGAGGTGATGCATTAGCAGCATAAGCAGGAGATAGAAATACCAGCGGTAAACTATACGCTATGATTAATTCGCCTATCATACTTAATTATATTTAATAAATAATCTAAATCTATTTCCAAAATAGTTTCTTTATCTTCAGATAAATTAAGTATATTTAACTTTAAAACATTCTTGTTCCTATCAATATTGATTAAAAGGTCACTCCAATACTTTAAAATATTAATTATTTTATCATTTTCTTTTAAAGTATAATTTATTAAAATTGTTCCATCAAATTTTTTTATGATATAAGTTGTAATTAAAAAGAATTTCATAATGTTTGAATAAATTTTTATTCTTTCTTCTAATTCTAATTTAAGTAACAAAGAAAATTTATCAAAAAATAATAAATCCCTATAATTTAAATTTTCTAATATATTAGCTAAAGTTTCCTTTAAATCTTTAAAATTATTTTTATAAAATATTTGAATATTTTTTGAATTTTTCTTTAAATATGGAAGATATGGATGAAAAGAAAAAAAATCGGAATAAAATATATAAATATTATTAAAAAATTCTAAATTTTTGATAATAAAATATATACTTAAAATTGTTTTGCCAGAGTACCTTTTACCCAATATTGTAATATTTTTATTCCTAATATTTTCAGCCAACTCTTTAAAATTCATAACGCCCTGGATGGGATTTGAACCCATGACCTACGGCTTAGGAGGCCGTCGCTCTATCCAGCTGAGCTACCAGGGCACCATATTAATTATAATAAAAAAGATATTTTTTATTTATGGCATTTCCACAAGTGAAAGATATTGAAGTAAAAAAAGAAGTAACAATAAGCTATTTAATTAAAGAATTTGAGAAATCAGGTGCATTTATGGCCAAGCATTTAGCAAAGGCATGTCAAATCTTTATGGAAATGATAAAAGATGAAAATTGTTTTGTATTTTTAAGTTTCACAGCAAATTTAGTAGCCACAGGTGTAAGAGGAGTTATTGCTACAATTATAAAAGAAGGATTTGTTGATGCAATAGTAACAACAGGAGGTGCAATAGACCATGACTTAGCTAGAGCTTTTGGAGGTAAATATTATATAGGAGAATTTGACATGGATGATAAAAGTTTGAGAGAAAATGATATTCATAGATTAGGAAATATTTTAATACCCTTGGAAAATTACGGTTTATTAATAGAAAAAATTGTTAGAAATTATTTACCAGAAATATTTAAGGAAACAAAAACCTTTTCTCCTAGTATATTAATCAGAGAATTTGGGAAATTTATAAAAGACGAAAATTCGATAATTTATCAAGCTTATAATAATAATGTTCCAATATATTGTCCTGGAATAGTTGATTCTGCATTTGGTACCCATTTATTTTTTATCTCTCAAAGAGAAAAATTTAACTTAGATTTGTTTAATGACATGAAAGAATTGCTGGATATCGTTTATAATTATAAAAAAACAGGAGCTTTGATAATAGGAGGTGGAATAAGCAAACATCATGTCTTATGGTGGAATCAATTTAAAGATGGATTGGATTATTGTATTTACATTACTACAGCAGTGGAATATGATGGAAGTTTATCTGGTGCACATCCTAAAGAAGCAATTTCATGGTTTAAAATAAAGCCGGATTCGAAAAATGTAATAGTCTATGGAGATGCATCGATTATATTACCCATAATGATTTTTTACGCAATTGAAAATCTCGACCCTTAAGATTAGGCCATTGAAAATATTTAATTAAAAAAAATAATTAAATATAAAGAAATAATGTTTATAATGAAAAGAAAAGCTGTAAGTGAAATTATTGGAACAATGTTAATGTTATTTATAATATTCATTTTAAGCGTGGCATTATATACGATTGCCACTTCACAATTAAATCTTAATGAGGCATTATTCTCAAGCGAAATAGAATCTATTAATAGATTGTCAAGAGAAAGATTTGTAATTGAGCACGTTCATCAATATAATGCTACAACTATACTAATTCTGGTAAATAACATAGGAGATTATAAAATAACTATAATGAGAATATTTGTAGCAAATTCAACATTCACTAGACTTGTTAACGATTTAAATCAACCTATAGACGCTCATCAATACCATACTTTTACGGTTAATTTAAATACAAACATTACGCCAGGAAGCGAATATAAAATAATTGTAGAGAGCGAAATAATATTAGGTTCTATAAGAACAGGAAAAGGAAATTCTGTAACTTTTTCATGGACACCTTAATTTAAAATGGGTAAATTATTTGGAACAAATGGTGTTAGAGGAGTATTTGGTGAATTATTGCAAGTAGATTTTATTTATAATTTAACAAGAGCTATTGGTACTTATTTTAACGGAAAAGAAATTTTAGTAGGAAGCGATACAAGACATACAAGCGAATTAATAAAAAAGATAGTTTTTGCAGGTTTAAGTTCAACAGGAGTTACTTTTTATGATTCAGGAGTTGCCCCTACACCTGCTCATCAATATGCAGTAAAATATTACAACTTAGATGGTGGTATAATAGTAACTGCAAGTCATAATCCGCCAGAATACAATGGAATTAAACTATTGGGTAAAAATGGTGATGAAATACCACATTCAGAAGAAGATAAAGTTGAAGAGATATTTTTCGAACAAAAATATGTTAAGCCTGAAAAATTGTCCAAATGTAAAGGAATAATAGATCCTATTAAACCCTATATTAATGGTATAATAATGCATGTTGATTTAGAAAAAATAAGAAAAAAGGAATTTAAAATAGTTATCGATCCTGCATGTGGAACGGCTTCATTATGTGCTCCTAAATTGGCAAAAATTCTGGGAGTTAAAGCATATTTAATAAATTCAAATCCCGACGGATATTTTCCTTCAAGGGAGCCAGAACCATTAAGGGAAAATTTAAAAGAAGTTTCGAACTTTGTAGTTGAAACAGGATCAGATTTTGCGATAGCTTTTGATGGAGATGCTGATAGAGCAATATTTATTGATAGTAAGGGAAACATTGTTTGGGGCGATAGAAGCGGTGCTATTTTATCTAAGCATGTATTAAAAAAGCATGGAAAAGGAACTTTGGTTGTTGGTGTTAGTGCTTCATCTTTAGTAGAAAAGGTTGTTAAAGAAAATGGCGGAGATGTTATATGGACAAAAGTAGGAAGTGTTATAATTACAGAGAAGATTAATGAGTTGCTATCAAAAAATATTTTCGCCTTTGGTTTAGAAGAAAATGGCGGTTTCTTTTACACACCTCACCAGCCAACAAGAGATGGATGCATGAGTTTAGCGTTAATGCTTGAAACTTTAGCAACAGAAAATAAAACATTATATGAATTAGATAAGGAATTACCAAATTTGTACATGTTTAAAACTAAATTAGAAGCAAAGAATGTTGATAGAGAAAAAGTAATAGAAAATATTGCAAATAAATTCAATAATTATAGACATGATAGAATAGATGGAATAAGAGTATGGTTAAATGAAAAGGAATGGTTTTTAATAAGGCCTAGCGGTACAGAACCAATAATAAGAATATTTGCAGAATCTGATTCGGAAGAAAAAGCAAAGGAACTTTTAAAATTTGCAACAACTATAACTCAAAATGAAATATATAATTTAATCCATAAGTAAAACTTAGAAAGAATAACATGAAATATACCATCAATATGCCAAGAATCGATCCTGCAATGGAAAAGGGAATTATAGGAAAAATCTTTAAAAAAGAAGGAGAACATGTAAAAAAAGACGAACTGTTACTACAAATAGTTACAGAAAAAGTCGTTTTTGATTATCATTCTCCTTATGAAGGTTATATTAGCAAAATTTTTCATAAAGAAGGAGAGGAAATAATAGTTGGCGAACCTATAATTGAAATCTCGGATGAACCTTTTGTTACAGAAAAAGAACAGTTATTGGAAACCCAGAAGATAGAAGAGATAATAGCTACACCTGCAGCTAAAAGACTTGCTAGGGAGTATGGAATAGATTTGAAAGAAATAAAAGGTAGCGGACCTGGAGGCAGAATTACACAAGAAGATGTTTTAAAATATATCGAAGAAAAAAAGAAACCCTCAATATCTCCTATAATGAAAATAGTAGCTGAAAGGGTTACAAAAAGTCATTTGGAAATTCCTCCAGTAACTATCAATATGGATGTTGAAGTTTCAAACTTACTTAAACTTAGAGAAAAAGAAAAAATTAGTTTTGATTCTTTCTTTATTTATGCATGTTCAAGAATAATAAAACAATTTAACTTATTTTTATGTTATAAAAAAGGTGAAGATATAGCTTATAATAATGAGATTAATATTGCTTTCGCTTTTGATCATGAAAACGAATTATATATGCTTGTCATAAGAAACGCTGATAAAAAAAGCTTATACGAAATTGAAGCTGAACATTCAAAATTGATAGAAAAAGCAAAGAATAAAAGTTTAACACTAGAAGATGTTCAAGGAGGTACTTTTGCTATCACTAATTTGGGAGCTTATAATGTTAGGGATTTTACACCTATAGTTTTTCCAAATAATTCAGCTATTTTAGGAATAGGTACAATACATTATAAGATAATAAATAAGAATGGTAAATTTGAAATATCTCCTGTTATAACGTTAAGCTTAACTTTTGATCATAGAATAATTAACGGTGCATATGCGGCGAAATTTTTACAAAAAGTTAAAGAAATAATTGAAGAAGGAAAATTTGGAGAATAAAATAAAAATTCTAATTTCAAATACTTTTGATCCTAAATTTAATTTAGCTTTAGAAGAAGCAATATTAAACTACGTTAACGAAGGAAAAGAAATTAATGTACTTAGATTATGGATAAATAAAAAAAGTGCAATTCTTGCTTTTCATGAAAAAGTCTTTGATGTAATAGATGTTGATTATTGTATAGCAAATGATATAGAAATTAATAGAAGAATAACAGGAGGAGGAGCAGTATATCATGATGAAGGAAATCTGAATTGGAGCTTTTTCTTTAATAGAACTTTGTTTAAAAAGCTAAATCTCTTAGAGATTTACAAGTATTTTTCAGAAATCATAATTTCAGCGCTAGAAAATTTAGGTATAAATACTAGATTTTATGAACCAAACTGGCTTGGTATTGATGGAAAGAAGATATCTGGTATGGCTGGTTATATTAAAAACAATTCTTTACTAATTCATGGTACATTATTGATTAATGCCAATATGGAAAATTTAAGAAGAGTTTGTAAATTGCACTATAAATATCCCCCTACGGTTAATATTTCAGATTTTAAAAAAGTTGAGATCAAAGATGTTATTAGAGAAATAGTTGAAGAAGCTAAGCAAAGATTTGATGTAATGGAAATAAATGATAAACTAAATGAGAATATTTTAAAGGAAACGATCGATTTAGAAAAAAATAAATACAGTACTCTTTCATGGATATTTAAGGAATGAAGGCAGCTTTATTAAAAGATATAAGGAAAATTGAAGTTGCAGACATAAGTATTCCTGAACCAAAAGAAGATGAGATACTAATAAAAGTTGTATATTCATTAACTTGTGGTACCGATTTAAAAGCCTATGAAAGAGGGCATCCATATATTAAATATCCAATAGTTTTAGGACATGAATATGTAGGAGAAATTGTTAGAAAAGGAAAAGATGTTAAAGAATTTGAAATAGGTGATATTGTAGCAGGTGTTAATTCGGCACCTTGTTTTAATTGTTTCTACTGTAAAAAATTCCAATACAATCTATGTGAAAATATCGAAGATGTTTTATTAGGATTTAAATTAAATGGATGTTTTGCAGAATACATGATCATTCCTAGTAGAATAGTAAAAGTTAACCTATTTAAAATAGAGGAAAAAGACTTTAAAAAATATGCCATGCTAGAACCTTTAGCTTGCGTAGTACATGGTGTTAATATATTAAAAATCCAAGAAAATGAAAATGTATTAATAATAGGTTCAGGACCTATAGGCATTTTGTTAGCCCAGGTATGTAAAAATATAACAAGAGACGTTTTTTTACTTGCTAAACACATAAATAGAATAAAAATAGCTGAAAAGTTGGGAATAAAAACAATTAATGTTGAAGAAAATTATGAAGAAGAAATTAAGAAAATAACAAACAATTATGGTTTCGACGCAGTTATAGAAGCTGTAGGAACTTTAGAAGCATGGAATTTAGCTTTCAAATTTGTAAGAAAAGGAGGAAAATTAATGTATTTTGGAGGATTAAAGAAAGGCACTGAGATAAGTTTGGATGCATATAAGATACATTACGGCGAATTAAAAATATTCGGTTCTTTCCATCATGATCCTGCATCAGTAAAAGAAGCCTATAATTTTATTAAACAAAATAAAATACAAGTTCAAAGTCTAATAACAGAAGAAATGAAACTTGAAAATATAGAAAAAGCATTACTTAGTATGGCTGAAGGAAAAAATATGAAAGTAGGGATTATTATAGACTAAAAACTAAAATTTTCAAGAACGGCTTTTACAATTTTTTCTTTGCTTGGCATATATTGTTTTTCTAAAACAGGACTAAAAGGTGTAGGTAATGGTGGAGCAGTCACTCTTACTATTGGACCATCCAAATAATCAAAAGCATTCTCAATGATTAACATTGCTACTTCAGCAGTTATACTTCCATTTTTAACATCATCAGCGACTATAACGACTTTTCCTGTTCTTTTTACTGAATTGATGATTGTTTCTAGATCTAAAGGTACAAGAGATCTTGGATCTATCACTTCTGCACTTATACCTTTTTCTTCAAGAATTTTTGCAGCTTCAATGGCTTCTAATACACATCTTGAAAATGCAATAATTGTTACATCTTCTCCTTTTCTTTTAATATCAGCTTTTCCTAATGGTATTAAATATTCTTCTTCAGGTACAGGACCTTTTGTTCTATAAAGAATTCCTGCTTCTATAAATAAAACAGGATTCTCATCCCTTATGCTACTTTTTAAAAGTCCCTTTGCATCATAAGGCGTAGAAGGTAAAACTATTTTTATTCCAGGAGATTGTAAAAACCATGAAGGAAAGAATTGAGAATGCTGCGCTCCATGAACTCTACCCAAACTATATTGTGTGCGTATTACTAAAGGAACTTTTAGTTGTCCTCCGCTCATAAATCTCATTTTAGAAATTTGGGTTACAATTTGATCCATTGCTATTGTTAAGAAGTCCATGTACATTATTTCAGCTACAGGTTTAAGACCTGACATAGCTGCACCTGCAGCAACTCCTATTATTGCTATCTCGGATATTGGAGTATCAATAACACGTTTAGGTCCAAATTCTTCCAATAAGCCTTGAGTAACTTTATATACTCCTCCAAAAACTCCGACTTCTTCTCCAAGAATTATAACTCTTTCATCTCTTTTCATTTCCTCTCTTAAAGCTTCCCTTAAAGCTTCAGCGTAAGTAATTTCTCTCATTTTATACCCAAACTAAATTATACAATTCATTAAACTCTAAATAGTCACTTTTAATTGCGAAATCAATGCTTTCTTCAACTTCTTTAACAATTTCTGAACGTAAATTTTCAAATTCCCTTTCTGTTATTATATTTTCTTTGATTAATTTTTCCTTGAATAGTTTTATAGGATCTCTTTCAAGCCATCTTTTTACTTCTTCTTTATCTCTATATAATGCAGGATCGTATACTCCGTGACCTTTCATTCTGTAAGTTCTGGCTTCAATAAAGAAAGGCCCTAGACCATTCCTTACCTTTTCAACCAATTCACTTGTTAATTTATATACAGATAATACATCATTTCCATCAACTACAAAAACATCCATATTATAAGATGAAGCTCTTTCAGCAATACTTCTTGAAGATAAACTTCTTGAAATATGAGTAGACATAGCATAAAAATTATTTTCACATACAAATATCACAGGAAGTTTCCAGAGAGCAGCTATATTTAATCCTTCATGAAAAGCTCCTGTATTTACTGCTCCATCTCCAAAAAAGCAAACAGTTACTAAGTTTTTGCCTTGATATTTATTAGCTAAAGCTATTCCAGCTGCTATTGGAATACCGCTTCCTACAATAGCTGTAGCATATAAAATACCATTTTCCACATCTATAGCAACATGCATAGAGCCCCCAAGTCCTTTGCATGTTCCTGTTTTTTTACCAAACAATTCAGCCATTATTTTTTTAATAGAAACGCCTTTAGCTATTGCATGGCCATGTCCACGATAAGTTGTTATCACAATATCTTCTTTTTTTAAATTTGAGCAAATCCCAACAGCAATAGCCTCTTGTCCTAGATATAAATGTGCTGGTCCAATAAGCATTCCCTTTACTAAAAAGAGTTCTTCTACCTTTTCTTCGAATATTCTAATTAAAAGCATTTTTCTTAAAATTTCGATAGGATTTTCCCTTAAACATTCAAGTGTTGCTCCTTCATAAACTTGTATTGACATAATTTTATATTATATTATTAAAATAAATGAATTTGAATGCTAAAAGAAGCAAGATTGGAACTTATTAATGGAATTACCATCAATAATTTTAAGATTTATTGTAATAAAGAAACAAAAGGAAGATTTAAAGAAGAAACTAACATGAGCTTATTTATTAAATACAAAAATGAAGAAGATTTTCTTCTAAATTTGAAATTGTTTTATGGTCGAGGTAGTTTTTACAAAGAATGGGTTGAAATATATAATATAAACACATTCTTAAGCTTTTTGAATTTCTTCGATTCCATAATTGAAGAAGAAATTTTAAGATTCTTTTATAATTACTTAGAAAACGAAGGCAAATTGTTTATAGAATATTATAAAGATAGAGAAACAGTAGAACAGTTAGAAAGAAATTACCCTATAATTTCTACTAGAATTGGCTTTAAGTTATTTAAAATAGGTTTTATAAATTTTAAAGATTGGTATTTTGCAGAAGGATTTTATGAAGGAGGACAAAAAATACAAGCTGAAAAGAATTTAAATTCATATATAAAATTAAAATTTATGAAAGAAATATATTATGAAATTATAAAGTTTGTTAATAAAAATAGGAATGGCGATGAAATTTTAAAGAAATCAATTTCTTATTCAAATGAAATATTAAAAATTTTAAAAAATTATTTAGAATAAAATTTTAATATAATAATAAATATTTTCAAGCAGAAACTATAATATGGCAAATAGGGATATATCATACGCTTTAAATTTTCATGAAATAACAAAACATTCCTATGTAAGTGTAAGAACTAATAGATACTACTTAGATTGGTCTATAAAGCCTTATCCTTTTAAAGTTTATATTGATTTACCTAAAATATCTCTTCCCAAAGATTTTCCAAAGCCTGAGAAAAATTCTTTAGAATGCTTTAAACAGCCTGAAATATTCTCAGAAGAAGATCTTGGCCTTAAAAAAATTACTGAATTGTTATATTTTACTGCTGGAATATCTAGAGTTGAAAAATTTGGTTTAGAATCTTATTATTTTAGAGTTGCTCCAGCTACAGGTGCTTTATATTCAACTGAAGTTTATTTTATGTGTAAAGATCTAAAAGATCTAAAAGCAGGACTTTATCACTTTGATCCTGGAGAATTTGTTATAACAAAATTAAGAGAGGGTGATTATAGATATATGATAAGTAAATTTTGCGGTAATGATACAAACATTGCCTATTCACCTGTAACATTTATTTTTACTTCAATAGGATGGAGAAATGTTTGGAAATATAGAATTAGGTCTTATAGGCATTGGTTTTGGGATTCAGGAGTAATGATCGCTAATTTACTAACAGTAGCTAATTCTGAAAATTTAGAAACAAAATTGATCATGAACTTTGTAGATAAAGAAATTAATAGGTTCTTGGGCATTGATGGAAAAAAAGAATGTGCTTTAGCTCTAGTAAGCATAGGAGCTCCTAAATTTAAAAATGAAGAAGAAAAAACAATTGAAGAAATTAAATATCAAATTTTGCCTTTATCTATGAAAGAAATAGAATATAAGGAAATTTATGAAATGCATGAAAATTCTTCTCTTTATACAATAGATGAAGTCATAGAATTGAGGAATGAAGGAAAAGCTGGTTTTTATAAAGAAGTTCATGATAAATGTGACTTTAAGTTATTAGGTGAAGAAAAAACAGAAATTCCTTTATGGAAAGTAATACTAAAAAGAGGTTCAACGAGAAGGTTTAGTTTAAAACCAATTAAAGCAAGTCATCTTTATACAATTCTTAAGTTTTCAACTACAGGGATAAACTGTGATTTCTTAAAAGATTATAATGATACTCTTATTGAAATTTATCTAATAGTAAATGCTATTGAAGGATTAGAGACTGGAGCTTATTATTATAATAAAAAATTAAACTGTTTAGAACTATTGAAAAAAGGCAAATTTAGAGAGACAGCGGGTTATTTATGTTTAGAACAAGATCTTGGTTATGAAGCAAGCGTTGTATTCTTCTTAATGAACAATTTAAATGAAACATTGAAAAAATTTGGCAATAGAGGATATAGGATGGCTCAAATTGAAGCTGGTATTATAGCTGGTAAAATCTATTTAACTTCTTATTCTTTAAATATTGGCGCAACAGGATTGACTTTTTACGATGATGATATAACAAACTTTTTCTCGCCTCATGCATCAAATAAAAGTAATATGATGGTTGTAGCCATCGGATATCCAGCATATAAAGCAAAAGAGGGGAAAATTTATACAGGAATAGTTAAGCACAAAATTAAATAATTTCTTTTTCTTTTTCCTTAGCTTCTAAAATCTTTTTCTTTACGGTTGGAGGTAAAGTAATATCTTCTTTTCTTTCTTCACTTTTACCAATAAAAACAATTCCTTTACCATTAACTATATCTATTTCATATAAATAAGGACTATGCTGTGTTTGTCTCATTTTTTCTACCATTAAATAGCGATGTAATTTGGAAGCTTTTATTACTCTCCTAAATCTTAGAATACCATCAGCTACATGTTCAACACCCCAACCAAATGCCTCAGAAGTAGTTATTGCATACTGGGAAGTAGCATATATCGTAAATTCCCATTTGTATAATATTCTTTTTAATTGATAAGAAAACTTTCTTGCCATTGCTGGTTTATCTAACCAAAATGCTGATAAAGAATCTATAACAAGTCTAGCTCTACCAAATCCTAAAGCTTTTTTAGCTTCGATTATTTTATCTATTAAACTTTCCAAATCTAAAGATTTTAAACTCCATTGAGATTCTCCTCCCATTAATGCATCAATAATTATTAGTTTATTTTCTTGTATTGCTTTACTGAAGTTTATGTTAAACTGAGCTGCTTGCAATATAATTGAAGAAGCACTTTCTTCTGTTGTAACATAAATACATTTATCATTATCTTTAATGCCTTGAGCTATAAAATGAATACATGCTATAGTTTTGCCAGAGCCAGGTTCTCCTGTTAAGGAAATAAAAAAACCTTTAGGAATGCCTCCTTCAATAATCTTATCTAAATCAGGAATACCTGTTGATAACCTTTCTATTTTATAGCTATCCACATGAATTTAATGAAGATTAAACTATTTAGTTTTATTTTTCTTTTATAACGTTTAAAACATCATAAATTCTGCCTTTTTTAACCATTTCCTCATACAAACGCCATATTCGCTTGTAAGATAAATATTTAGTATTAAATCCCTTTGACTCAAGAATTTCATATACTGCATAGGGAAATAAAGAAGGATGATCAAAAAATTTAGATAAAGCTTCAATTATAGCTTCTCTAACATCTTCATTTCTTGGATAACCTTTTTTCATTTATTTTTATACTTTTTTCAGAAATTTTAATCTTAGGGCCCGTGGTCTAGTAGATATGATTTGGGTCTCCGGAACCCAAGGTCCAGGGTGCAAATCCCTGCGGGCCCGCTTTTAATTGAAGATGCAATATTATAAATAATTATTGTTAACTTCAAAAATTTCTTTTAAGCTAAGTATGCGGGGGGTGGGATTTGAACCCACGCAGCGCTTTACGCACAGGATCTTAAGTTTGGCCCCCTTACGGGACCTGCCCCTTTGTCCTGGCTCGGGAACCCCCGCTACCAAATATTTTATTAAAAATTTTACCTTAAAAAATTTTAATAATAATAAAAAGAATAGAGATTGATGCCCCGGTAGCTTAGCTGGTTATAGCGCCGCACTGGTAATGCGGAGGACGCGGGTTCAAATCCCGCCCGGGGCTTTTTAAATTATTCATTCTATAATTTTCAGAAATATCGAATCAAATACATTATATTAAGAAATAATTTCATAATTTTTAAAAGTAAGAAAACCGTGTTGGAGAAACATTTCAAGAAAAACTTTAAATAATTAATAGTGTTTAAGTTTTTTAAGATTGATGAAAAATAATGAACTTAAAGCTGTTCTAATTCTTGAAGATGAAAGTATTTGGTATGGTCGTGGTTTTGGTTTTCCATGTAAAATAGTTGGAGAAGTTGTTTTTACAACAGGTATGGTTGGTTATACTGAAGCTTTAACTGACCCGTCTTTTAAAGGACAAATTTTAGTTATGAGCTATCCATTGATAGGAAATTATGGAGTACCTTCTTATTATTTAACAGATCAATGGGGATTGCCAAAATATTTTGAATCTAATAACATTCAAATAAAAGGATTAGTTGTAAGTGAACTTTGCAATTATCCAAGTCATCCTTATTCAGTAAAAAGTTTAAATGAATGGTTATATGAAGAAAAAATTCCAGGAATAGAAGATATCGATGCAAGGGAAATAATTAAGAGAATTAGAAAAAAAGGAGCAATGATGGGTATTTTAGAAGTATCTTATGAAGATATTAATGTAGAAAAATTACTAAGGGAAATAAAGAATGTTAAAAAATACGATGAAATAGATTTTTCCCAAGAAATTTCTAAAGAAATTAAAATTTTTGAAAATAAAGGTCCAACGGTTGTTTTAA